>JBPYDW010000123.1:0-31460 GCA_051986335.1 Vulcanimicrobiaceae bacterium
GTGGCTTTGACGCAGTAATCGGTCGCCAAACCGCAAACGAAGACGCGCTCGACGCCGCGATCGCGCAACTGTTGCGCCAAATCGGTTCCGGCGAATCCGGAGTAGCCGTCGGTGTGCGGATCGGTTCCCTTGCTGACGATTTCGTGCAGGTGGTGGGCGTGCAGCCGGTCGGAAAACTCCGCGCCGGGTGAATCGGCCAGACAATGAAACGGCCACGGACCACCGTGAGCTTCAAAGTACTTGTGATGGTGCGGATGCCAATCGCGCGTTGCGAACACGTGGCGAAATTGCGGCATCACGCCGTTGATCGGATCGAAGATGCGAAAGCCCTGCGCGACTGGCAAAGAGCCGCCGGGAAGAAAATCGTTTTGGGGATCGACGACGATCAGTGCGTCGTTCGGGCCGATGGTGTGCATTAGGTACCGCGGTGCATCGAAGGGAAAGCTCGGTTATCTGCGGGATAGCCGCGCAGGAACCCTTGCCTACCCGTCCTTTGGAGGCTTCAGGTGAACCTATTTGCGATAATTTCCGACGCGCTCGCAACCGGCGCGGGTCTCGTACTCGTGATGATATACCTGGTGTTCATAGTGGCGCTCGTCGCGCTGAGCATCTGGTTGCAGTGGCGCATTCTGGCGAAGGCCGGGTTCAACGGCGCACTCTCGCTGCTCATACTCACCGGCATCGGGCACCTGATCATCCAGCTGATCATGGCGTTCGGCAAGTGGCCGATCGAGACGCAATTGGAAGCCCTGGCCGGTGTCCGGCCGGCAACCAGCGCGCCGCCGGTCGGCGGACCGCCGGTGGCGACTTAGGCCCAGACCTCGGCGATCCAGCGCTCGACGTCGGCCGCTTTCGACGGTAGGATCGCCGACATGTTCTCGAAACCGCTTGCGGTAACGGCGACGTCGTCTTCGATGCGCACGCCGATGCCGCGGAAATTCGCCGGCACGGTCGCGTCGTCGGGCTGGAAATAGATTCCGGGTTCGACGGTGAGCACCATCCCCTCACGCAGCTTACCGTAGCGATAGTTCTCGCTGCGGGCCTTCGCGCAGTCGTGCACGTCGATGCCCAGCATGTGACTCACGCCGTGCAGCGTGTAGCGGCGATAGTACTGGTGTTGCGGATCGAGCGCTTCGTCGAGCGAGGACTTCAGGATGCCGAGTTCGATCAAACCGGCAGCGAGCACCCGCATCGCACGGCGATTGGGCTCGAGGAAGTCGTTCCCGGGTGCGACGGCTTCCATGCCGGCGCGCTGCGCCTCGAATACGAGTTCGTAGATCGTGCGTTGCTCCGCACTGAACGTTCCCGAGATCGGAAGCGTCCGGGTGATGTCGGCAGTATAGAGCGAATCGCATTCGACGCCCGCATCGAGCAACAGCAGCCTTCCGGGTTCGAGCGGCCCATGATTGCGCGTCCAGTGCAGCGTGCAGGCGTGATCGCCCGCGCCGGCGATGGTGAGGTAGCCGACGTCGTTGGCGTCGATGCGCGCGCGGCTCCAGAACGCCGCCTCGATGGCACGCTCGCTGCGGGCGCTGCGCATGACGCGAATCGCGTCTTCAAAGCCGAGCTTGCTGATCGCACAGGCTTTGCGCAGCTCGGCGAGCTCGTAGTCATCCTTGATCAAACGCATCTCGGCCACATGGGCGGCCAGCTCCACATCTTCGGGCAAGGCGCGAACCGGTTGATTCGTGGCGCGCAGGTTTTCGAGGTAATCCGCGATCTCGGTGATCGGGCGGCAGGCATCGACGCCGTAATAGATTTGGCTTTCGTCAACGCCACGATGGCGACCGACCCACAGCTCGCCGTGAAAGCGATCGGTCAAGAACTCGGCTTGCCCGCGATTGTGCGCCGGCACGAAGAGCACGCTGCGATGCGAGGTCCCCTGCGGCTCCAAAACCAGCAATCCGCCCGGCTCTCCGCCGCCCATCACGTAGGCGAAATCGCTCGAGGGGCGATAGCGGAAGCTCGTATCGTTGGCCCGCGTGACTTCGTCGCCGGCCGGAATCACCAAGTATTCGCCCGGATACGCGCGCGAGAGTTCCGCGCGGCGCGCTGCAAACCGCGCAGCTTGCGGGTGAATCGCGGCGGCGAGCGGTGCGTCGAGCCAATCTCGAGAGAGAAAGTCGATCAGCGACTGCGGCGGTTCCACGTCGTAATTCGTCTTCGCCGGGGCTTGGGATTGCGGTGTGCGCGTTTCCATGATGATGCAACGCTTCGGCACCCCGGTCTTGTGTCATGCAGGCGCCGGCGCGGTGCTCGTCTGCCAGGGCCGGCCGCACCGGGCGCAGCATACATCGGCCGTGCGATCGTGCCGTCTCTGCGCTCTCCTGCTCGCGTTGCTCGTCTCGGCAAGCGCACGCGCCTCCGCGGCATGGCAGGAATTTGTGGTTCTCAACGCCGGTAATCAGCCGATCTTTGCGGTGCGGATGGCCAAGGTCGTTGGAGCGACCGCGCCGGCGTGGGGACCCGATCTGCTGAGCATCAACGACGTCATCGACGTCGACCAAGGCCATGAGTTTAAATTGAAGCTCGATCCACGCGCCTGCATCTACGATCTGCAGGCCAGTTACCAAGACGGGCACAGCGCCGTGCTCCACGGCGTCAACCTCTGCAAGACGGAGCGCGTCTCATTTAGTTACTAGCGCCGCCGCGCGGGCGGCCGTGCCCGGAGGTGAAAGTCATGTTCATTCCGTGCGCGCCCGCCCGGCCGGTAGGGCGAGCGAGCGTGGGCCGCCTGCGTGTTCCCGCCAACCGGCGTGGGTAACCCGACCTTATCTAGCTACAACACACCGGAGGACCCGATGAAGTTACTAGCACCCCTCGCATTGGCCGCCGCACTCGGCGTGTTGGTCACACTTGGTTCCGGCACAAGCGCCAACGCGCAGCCGCAAGCCACCCCGTCACCCAGCGCGTCGCCTTCGCCTGCCTCAACCATGCAGCCGTAGCCGGCACGATCGCGACAAAGGGCGCGTAGTTGGCGCAGACGGCGGTCTGCCCATGCGCCGCTACGCGCAATAACTACAGGATTTCCAAGGGACTACTGCCGGCATGCGAACCGAGCCGCCGGTGGTTTTGTCGTGCCCAGCGGGCCCACGCTCACGGCGCAGGGGAGACGTCGGGAGTGTGGATGTGCTCCGGCTGGAAGCCGACCCCGATTAAGAAGGCGGGAATGCGCTGCAGTAGCGGCGAGCGCGCTACCAGGTTGAGAATTGCGGGCGGATTGGGCGTAACGTTGCTGCCCAGCACGCTGGAAATGACGCGCTTTTGAATGAACAGCTGCAGCGCTTGCGTCATCTTCATCGCAAACGCTCTCCTTCGTTGTACGGCGCGTAGATTTTCCAACGTGACGCCGTTGCCGGCAAGCGATGGATACAGAATGTTGGCGGCTGCCACCGCGTCTTGAATTGCCAAGTTGATACCGACGCCGCCGATCGGCGACATCGCGTGGGCCGCGTCGCCGATGCACAGCAAGCCGTCCCGGCACCACTCCCGCAAGCGGTTCACCTGTACCGTCAACAGTTTCACCTTGTCCCAGGTGTCGATCTCGTCCATGCGATCGCCTAAAAATGGAGCGGCACCGGCGATCGACTGATGAAAGGCTTCTAGCCCATTGCGCTGGATCGTTTCGAATGCGCCTTTGGGAATGACGTAGCCGCACTGCCAATAGTCCTTGCGGCCAATCATGACGAAAATGCGGCCTTCCTTGATGTATCCGAACGTTTGCGGCGGATCGCCCGGCTTGCGGGCGAGCCGCATCCAAAGTATGTCCATCGGGGCGCCAAAATCTAGGACGCTCAAGTGCGCTCGATCGCGCACGGTGGACGAACGGCCATCGGCGCCGATCGTCAGGGCGGCGCGGACTTCTTGGGGACCTTGCGGCGACGTGGCGCGTACCCCGGCAACCCGCGTACCATCGAGCACGATATCGGTTACGTCGGCTTGCATGAGCAGATGAAAGCCGGAATAACGTTTGGCCTGTTCGGCCAGAAAATTTAGAAAATCCCACTGCGGCATGAGCACGAGATACTTGCACCGCGCCGGAATGTGATCGAAATTGGCGATCGTGTACTTCTTGTCGTTAATGATCCCGGCAAGCTCGTGAACTTCGTCGTGCGGTATCCGTAGAAATTCATCGAGCAGGCCGAGCTCCCACATGAGATCGAGCGTCGATGGATGGATCGTGTCGCCACGAAAGTCGCGAAAGAAGTCGGGGTGCTTCTCGAGGACGGCGACCTCGATTCCGGCGCGAGCGAGAAGAAATCCGAGCATCATTCCAGCCGGGCCGCCGCCGGCGATGCAGCACCGTACCGTCAGCGAATTCATCGAATTCTCTTCGGACATTCCGGCGACGTTCGGCTCGGCGCGCCGGATTCCGTTGGGCTCGGAGAGGGCGCGTTTGCGGGCGCGCGAAGCGAGCATCCATGGAATCGCGACCGCAGCGGCCGCGCTGGTTCATTGCCGCGATTTGGGCTTTTGCCCTACTAGTAATTGGCTTGCAAATTGGTGTGGCTGCTTCCACGTTCGTACCTGCGGTTAGCAGCGGCGTGGTGCTTGGCCCCGATTATCAAACCGTCGTCGGCGTCGCGCCCAAATGGCCGGCCGCACGCGCCGGGATTCGCATCGGGGACAAGCTGCTGCCGTCAGCGGGACGCGCGGCCCTCATCGAAGAGCTGAAGCACGTGCGTAAAGTGCCGGGAGAGCCGCTGACGCTCGACGTCGCCCGTAACGACCGTGCCTTCTCGGTAACGCTGGTGCCGCAGTGCTGCCGATCGCTCGCCCAGATCGACTCCATGGACGGCCTCTACGCGCTCACCCAGTTATTCGTGGTCATCGTGTCGATGCTGATCGCCGCCTTCTTGGCATCGGCACGCCCCGGTCTGATGACGTTTGCATTCCTGCTGGCGATGCCGAACACCGGGCTCGACGGAACGATACCCGGTTTGCCTCGCGAAGTGAACGTGTGGGTTTATGCGCTGAGCGAGGCTCTAACGTATAACGGGTTGTGGTTCGCGCTTCCCATCTTCGGCGTGCGCTTTCCCACCGACACCGTTACGGGCTGGCAAGTCAAGGCGCAGTCAGTCTGCATCGGCGTGCTCATCTTCGCTCAGTCGATCGTCACGCTCTCCGCAATTTACGACGGTATCGGTGGCAACGTGAGCGATCTCGGCCTGTTCGGGAACGAAACGGCAGGGCGGATTCTCGTCATCGGGTCGGCGCTTGCCGTGGTTGCGACGATCGCGTTCTTATCTTTGCGCTACGCTGAAGCCACGCCGACGATGCGCATGCAAATTCGCTGGGCGCGAATCGGCACGATCGTTGCGCTGCTCGTTCTCACCGCGCAAATCCTGGACTACGCGCTTCCAACCTGGCGCGATACCGAGCTTTTCCTCTCGATCAACGGTTCGTTCGTCGTGCTGCTTCCGATCTGCGTCGCCTATGCGCTAATGCGCGTGCGCTTCGTCAACCCATCGTTCGTCCTGAACCGGGCGACTGCCGTTGCGCTCACCGGCGCGATACTCGCCACCGCGGTTGGGACGTTTCACTGGATTACCACGAAGTTCGTCGAGGCGCGGGGCTTTGCAATTGCGCTCGAGGCCCTGGTCACGATCGCCCTCGGCTTCTCCCTGACGATCCTGCACGGTCGTGCGGAGGCCGCCGTCGAGCGCTTCCTGTTCGCGCGCCGGCACGCGGCCTTCGACTATCTGCGCCGTCTGGGCGTCGCGCTGTCGGCGGCGACGCGGCGCGCGGCGGTTGAAGATGCGTTGGCAGTCGACGTTCCGCGCGAGCTTTCGCTTGCATCGGGCGCAGCCTTTCGCCGCGACCCGCAGCGACGAACCTATCTGCGCGCGGCGGCGACCGGCTGGGAAGGTGCGCGCTGCACCGAGATTCCCGGCGACGATACGCTGGTCGCCTTCCTCACCGCCAGCGGTGCGCCGCTGCGAACCGAGGACTGCCGCTGGGCACGGCCGGACCTTCCGCGCGGGCCTGAATTCCCGGTACTCGCCGTGCCGATCATGATTCGCGGTGAGGTCGCCGCGTTTGCACTCTACGGAGCGCATCGCGACGCGAGCGAGATCGACAAAGGCGAGGTTCGAGAGCTCGGCGTTCTCGCCGAACACTGCTCGGCGGCCTTGGATCACGTCGAAGCTAGTCACTTGCGCGAAGAACTCGCGGAGCTCGAACGCCGCTACCTGGCTCTACTGGAGCGCGTCTCCGGAGCGAAAGTCGAATCGCTGCATGAAGGGTGAGCTGCAATGACCGATACGCGCGTCGGCGAGATCGCCGACCTTTTGCACCAGGCGGGCGAAACGCATCACGTCTACTTCGCCGATGTCGACGGGAACGACGACGATTGGGCGACGTTTTATTCGCGGTGGCTTCTGGCTAGATCGAAGCTGCCGCAACTCTTGGGCCGGCGGCCGGTGCGCAGCGACCTCACCCGCGACTTGGTAACGTTTAACGAAGAATACCTTGCCGCACGTTCGAGCGAACCTTGGGAGTCGTGGTATGCGGCGCGGCTCGTCGAGAAGTACGGTTAGGGAACCTCAGTCGCCCAGCGGGACGATGCCGACGGACTCGACCATGAGAACGGCCGAAGGCTGCGGCGACCGCGGGCGATGCACCGTGGCCTTGGGCACCGTCATCCCTTGATGCCGCTCGAGCAGTACCGGGTCGCGTCCCTCCACATCGAGGTAGATACGGCCCTCTAACACCAGGAAGAACTCGTCCTGCTCGTCGTGCTTGTGCCAGGGAAAATCGCCGTGAAAGATCCCCAAGCGTACCACGGCGTCGTTGACCGTCGTCAGCGTTTGGTTGAACCACGGCACGTTGTTCGCAACTTCGGCCGGGATGTCGACAACCCGCAGATAGCCGTATTTGTCGTCGCCGTTGTTGACCATTGGGAAACCGGCAGCTTCGCTCACTATTGCGTCCTCATACGTTACGTTTCGAACGTGGCCCAATCGAACGGTTCGAATCCGCGGCGGCCATCCTCGTGACCGACGTCGAAGGCATCGTTGATTCCCTGGCGGTCGTCAAAGGCCATTGCGCCGAGCGATAGCGGTTTGCTCGGTCGCACGAAGCGCAGCGTGCTGCCGGGAAGCTCGTCGATGAGCAGATGCAGGGCTGCCTCGTCGCCACGGGCGGCCCGCGCGAACAGCGTCGAAGCCACCGGCGCGAGATTGCGTTTACGCAGCGACTGTAAGTACGCGTCGCGCATCTCGATCTCCAAGAAGCGCCGCTGGGCAACGGTAAACATTCCGATCACGATATCGAGCGCGTTGCGATAGTTCTGCGGTCCGTAAATACGCTCGGGCAGAATGACGTCGACCGATTCGGCGAACGTCCGCGCGTAACTGATCGGTGAGTTCCCGGTCAGCCCGCCGTCGGCGTACTCGTAGGTTCCGGTGGGCGTGGTAATTGGAATCGGCTCGAAGGCAAGCGGGATCGCCGCCGAGCCGAGCAGCGCGTCGTGGAGAATGTCATTGGTCGCCTCGCGGACGACGACCGCTCTGCCGACCGTCATCGCGATCGCCTCACGCGCCTGGGCGAGCTGCTCGGCGGCCAAACCATCGCGCGTGCGCACGAAGTATTCGGCACGCTGCGTCGTCATGTTGGTCGCCGACCAGACCAGCGGAACCAGCACCGGCACCTCGGGGTCGACGTTGCGCATCAGCCAGTCGCGAATGACGTCCACCTGCGCGACGGAGCGTTCGCCGTTCACCAGACCCGATGCCAAACGCAGGGCGGCGGAGAGCGCCCACAGCCGTTCCAATGCGTGGCCGCCTTGGCGGGCGATCGCAGTATACGCCTCTTTGAGGCGAACGACGCGCTCGACGTGGATGCCGCGCCAAATCTCGCGCAGCTGCCGATATTGGCCGGTGGCAACGAACCAGGCATTGAGCGCTCCGATCGACGTGCCGCAGATCAGGTCGTACGGCAGTGCCGCGCCGTCGGCGGTGCCGGTTTGCTCGACTAAACCGTTGATCACGCCGGCTTCGTAGGCGCCCAGTGCGCCGCCGCCGCTGAGTACGAGCGCCGTGCCGACCCGCGCGAACCGCGACGCGTGCCGCTGCGCCGGCGTGGGTCCGATTAAGCGTCGAACAAGTTTGCGAAAATCCATCATTGGGCCATGCTCGCGCGCCCGTGCCCGAGCAATCTGCGTTGCAGGGGCGAGACGAAGGTCTAACGTTATTCTTCCCATTATTTTCACGCTTCTTACTGGAGGATCCATGCGTTTTCGATTCCTCTGCATGCTGAGTGCGATCGTGGTGTTGGCTGCACCGGCGGCGCTCGCAGCGCCGACCGTGGAAAGCACCCCGATACCTGCGCCGCCCAAGCCGAACTTTTCCTCAATGCAATTCCTTAGCGGCAATTGGACGTGTAACACCAAGAGCTCGCGCCGTCCGACCGCCTACGTTACGACGTCCAGCGCGAAAGTCGACCCGACCGGATACTGGATGATCACTACCAGTACGAACCACAAGACGTCGTGGGCGATGCAAAGCGACGCCACCGACAAGGTCACCTACGATCCCAGCGCCCACCGCTGGGTAGACGTCTTCACCGACGATCAGGGAAACTACGACGTGACTACATCGCCCGGCTGGAAGGGCAACACCATCGTTTGGACGGACCAGTTGTTCGTTCCATCGAGCGACATCAGCTCGCAAACCGCGCTGACCATCACCAAAGTTAGCGACTCGCAAATCAAAGGCCACAGTTCTTTCAAGGAAACGAAGAGCGGTCGCGTCGTTACCGTCGATTCAGTCTGCACGAAGGGCTAGAAAGCAGCCGGATACCCAAAACTCCGGACTCCACGGACCGGGGTTCTCCAGACGCAACCAAGGTCGAGCCCGGGTACTCTAACGAGGTACATATGGGCTCGACCACTCAGACGCCCGCCCGCGCCGGGCGCTATCGTCACATCGCGCCGGTCAACACCCGCGAAGAACTGATGTACCTGCTCTCGCGCGCGTCGGAGTTAGAGCACGGTCTGGCCTGCGTTTATCTCTTCGCTGCTTATTCGCTGAAGGGTGACGTCAGCGAAGGTGGCCTTACTGCCGAAGAGCTGGCAACCGTTCAATCGTGGAAGCGTAAGATCGCCAACGTTGCAGTCGAAGAGATGCTGCATCTAGCTCAGGTCTCAAATCTGCTGACCGCGATCGGCGGCGCGCCCCACTTCAAGCGCAGTAACTTCCCGCTTCCGGTAACCGCGTTTCCGTTCGGCATCGAGCTGACGCTCGAGCCGGTTTCGGCGGCATTGCTCGAGCGGCTGGTGTGTTACGAGATGCCCGAAGCAGGCATCATCGAAGAAGGACGACAGCCGATCTACGATGCGATGCGCGCCCGGGTAGCGGCCGCGCCGCGCAGCGCCGATACTAAAAGACGCGTCGGCAAAACCGAGCCGTTCGAGATCGATTTTCAGACCGTCGGCGAGTTCTACCACAAGATCGAGTCGGGCTTTCGCACTATCCCCGAAGGCGAGTTGTTCATCGGGCCCGTGAATGCGCAGGCACGTCCACGCTACCTCGACTTGCAAGGAGAGCTCATCAAGGTTACCGACCGGGCATCGGCGGTTGCGGCGATCGAGATGATCGTCGCGCAAGGGGAGGCGCCCAGCGCCGAGCACCCCAACGCCCACTTTAACGTCTTCGATTCGATTCGCACGGAGTATGAAGCTCTCGTCGCATCGGCTGCAGCGGCGAAAAAAACGTTCGATCCGGTTCGCCCGGTGTTGTCCAATCCGATGACGCGCTTCTACGACGACACGACCGGCGGCAACGTCATCACCGATCCGCTGGCTCACGAAGTTGCAGATCTGTTCAACACCGCTTACGACACGATGCTGCTGATGCTGCTTCGGTTCTTCGCGCACGGGGAGGAGACCGAGGACGAGTTACGGCTGCTGGCGCGGGGAACGCTGCGGATCATGGCCTCGGTGTTGCGGCCGATGGCCGAAGCGCTGATGCAGATGCCGGCCGGCCCGGAGTATCCCGGAAAGACCGCCGGACCGGGCTTCGGTTACAATCGGGACGTTCACACGCTGCCGCATAAGGAATCGGCATGGGTGTTCTTTCTCGAGCGCATCATGCTCTTGGTCACGCGCACGAGCATGCTGGCCGCCTCGGTAAAAGGCGCAAAGGAACTCCGCGAAGCTGCGGCGGCGTTGCAAGCCGTCGCCGATCACCTCATTCCGCTGCTTCCGGAGCGTTACGCGAAGGCGAAACCGGTTTTTCCCCGCGTCGCGCGCACGACCGTCCCGACAATTGTGCCCGAGCGTAACGGGCCGTACTTGGTGAGCAACCTCCAGACGATGACCAATTCGCAGGGCGAGACTCTTGGAACGCGACCGGCGCTGGCGCTCTGCCGTTGCGGCGGCTCGTCGCTCAAACCATACTGCGATGGGACGCACGCACGCATCGGTTTCGACAGCTCGAAACTAGACAATCGCGCCGCGGACAGGCTGGACACGTACGTCGGCGCGGAGGTGACCGTCTACGACAATCGCGGAACGTGCTGTCACTCCGGTAACTGCACCGATCATCTGCCGGGAGCATTCAGAGCGAATGCCGAGCCGTTCGTCGATCCGAATGGGGCTTCGGCCCAGGAGATCATCTCCATCGTGCGCCAGTGCCCATCCGGAGCGCTCGGATACGCGGTGAACGGAGTCGGCTATCAGGGTGAAGATCGCCCGCCGGCGATCTACGTGTCGCAGGACGGTCCCTACCACGTCCAGGGCGGAATCACGTTAGAAGGGGAGCAGCGCAACGCCGGCGCTTCGCTGGAGCACTATGCGCTGTGCCGCTGCGGCCACTCGAAGAACAAGCCGTTTTGCGACGGTTCGCACTGGTACGCCAAGTTTCACGATCCCGACAACTGATAGCAGCCGATTGCGCGGCTCGATTCTGCGAAAGGCGCGCCGGACGAAACGCTGAATAGCCGCGGTGAGCAACTCACATGCGGAGGCGTTATGTCGCTACGTCGCATCCTACTGCATACGGTCGCTGCCGGCGTCCTTTTCTCACCGGCGGCGGCCGTTCTGGCTCGAGGCCTCGACTACGAAGACCTGCGCAAGATCGTAACCGTGTCGGAGCCGGCGGTTGCGCCGGACGGTACACGCGTCGCCTACGTTCGTTCGCGCATCGACTGGAAAGACGATCGCCGGGACAGCGAGCTGGTCTTGGTGGACGTTCGTAGCGCTAATTCGCGGGTCCTGACGCGTGACCGGATCGGCGTGAGCGACCCGCGCTGGTCGCCGAACGGCGCGTTTATCGCGTACCTCGCCTCGCCCGAACGGGATAAGCCGCCACAACTCTACGTGCTGGCGATGAACGGCGGCGATTCGTTCAAGCTGACCGATGCTCCGGACGGTGTTACGACGTATTCGTGGCGCGGTGACGGCGCTGCAATCGCCTACGTGGCGACAAACGAGGTGCCGAACAAGAAAGCCATCGAGAAGCACCTCGACTCCGTCGAGATCACCGATCAGAACTACCTGACACGCGAAGCGACGCAGCCCGCGCACTTATGGATGGTCGACGTTGACGGCAACCACAACACGCGCCTGACCGACGGCGATTGGAGCGTCGTCGGCGATTCCCCGCCGCAGTGGTCGCCGGACGGGAAGAAACTGTATTACCAGCGCCAGCCGGACCCGGTCTTCGCCCACTTCGTCTATCAGGCGACCTACGTTCACGATATCGCCGGCAAGACCGACACCCAACTTATCCCGCCCACCACGGTCGCGGGCACGCTCTCGAACGACGGCCAGGCGATCGCGGTTGCGATTCCCCGTCACAAGTGGCTCTATCTGCAAACCGACGTGTCGGTGCGCTCGACCGTCGATGGTCACGAACTGTGGAACGGTCTCGCGATCGACCGCAACGTGCACGACTGGCACTGGCTGCCGCACGACAGCGCGTTGCTGGTCGAAACCTCCGACGGTCTGCGTAATGTCGGTTGGATTCTGAGCCGGGATGGAAAATTTCGGCGCCTGCAGCTGGGAGCGGTGGACATAGTTCAGGCGTCGGTGGCAAACGACGGTGGCATCGCCTTTGTCGGCCAGCGCCCCGATCACTACGCCGAGATCTACTACCTCGCTCCCAACTCCTCGACGCCGAAAGCGTTGACCGACGATAACGCGTGGGTGGAGTCGTACCAACTCGGAAAGCCGCAGCCGTTCTCGTGGATGACCGACCTCGGTACGACTGCCGTCGGCGTGCTGATCTATCCGGTGAACTACACGCCGGGCAAGAAGTATCCGCTGGTCCTCGATATCCACGGCGGGCCGGTCTCGACGACGACGCTAGATCTGAGCGGCGTTGAAAACGGCCAACTCGATCAGCTGCTGGCCGCGCGCGGCTACTTCGTCTTTCGTCCAAACTATCGCGGCAGCGATAACCTCGGCGATGCCTTCTTGCAAGCGATCGTGGGCGACATGGCGAGCGGTCCCGGTAAGGATAACCTTGCCGCCGTTGCGGCCTTGCTCAAGACCGGGATGTTCGACGAATCGCGCATCTTCGTGTCGGGCTGGTCGGGCGGCGGATTGCAGACGTCGTGGCTCGTCGGTCACGCCGATTTTTGGCGAGCGGCGGTTAGCGGTGCAGCGGTGAACGATCAGTACGAACAGGCCGTGCTGTCGGATATCAACGAACCGTTTAACTTAGCGTTCTTCAATGGCGTGTCGCCGTTTACCAAGGAGGGTCAAGCGGCCTACGAAGCCGAGTCGCCGATCACCTACGTCGATCGAATGAAGACGCCGCTGCTGATTCTCAGCGACACGCGCGATCAGCGCGTTCCGGTTCCGCAAGCCTTTGCGCTGTATCATGCGCTGAAACAACGAGGTGTCCCGGTGCAATTCACCGTTTTCCCGCGCTACGGACATTTCCCCAGCGATCCGGTAGGAATAGAACAGGTGCTGCGCGCTTGGGTCGGCTGGATCGAACGGTGGTCAAAGTGAGGGCCGGGCTGGGGCTGGCGGCATTCCTCGCGCTGCTGCTGCCGACGGCGATGCCGGCTGCGCCGCAGCGCACGCTGCAGCTGGCCGATCTGCGCAAGATCGTGGGCGTATCGCAGCCGCGCATCTCACCGGATGGAAAGTTGGTCGCCGTGCTGGTTCGACGGCCCGACTACGACAAGGACGAAGTGAGCGCCGACCTCGTTCTGGTTGACGTCGCGACCCGGCACGCGCGGACGCTCGTGCCGGACTCCCATATCTCTGCGTATGCATGGGCGCCGGACGGCACGGCGATAGCGTATGCGGCACAACCAAAGTTTGGGCCGGATAAGTCCGCGCAACTGTTTCTGCTGCCGATGAACGGCGGAGAGCCGCGTCAGTTGACGCACGAGAAGAACGGCGTCGGCGACTTCACTTGGCGTCCCGACGGCGGCGCTTTGACCTATGCCGCGACACCGGAATCGCCGGATGCAAAGGCGATCGAGCAACACGAGGACGCGTTTAACGTTACCGAGGAAGCGTGGACGGAGCAGTCGCCGACGTCGACCCAGCAGCTCTACGAAATATCCAACAGCGGCCGTACGAAGGCGCGTCACATCGGTGATGGGTCGTGGAGCGTCGGCGGTGGATTTACCTATGCCGCCGACGGCAAGAGCCTCTTCGTCACCCGCCTGACGCCGGGTGCGTATCCAAACCAATATCTTTCCCGCGAGATCGTGCGCGTCGACGTTGCAAGCGGTGCGGCCGCTGCGATACCGCGCCTGTCGCGCGTTCAAGCGGATCCATTCCGCTCTGTCGATGGCCGGCACATCGCCTTTTCGTTTTCCAACCCGCACGGAATGATGCAGACGGAGATCGCGCTGGCCAATGCTTCGGCCGGCGACGCGGTGTGGCTGAGCCGCTCGCTCGATCGCGACATCGAAGACGCTGCGTTTCTGCCCGACAACTCGATCGTTGCCGTTGCCGGCGATGGAACGCACGGCCGCGTGTTTCGACTTAGCGGCGGCGCGCACACGGTGCTGCCGCTCGGCGACGTCAATCCAACGAGCGGCCTGGCAGTGGCCCAAAACGGAGCCATTGCTTTTGCCGGCGCTACGCTTAGTCACCCGAGCGAGCTGTACGTTCTGCAGCCGCATGCGACGTCGCCGCAACGGCTGACCAACTATAATGCTTGGATTGGTGATTACGCGGTCGGGAGAGACGCCACCATCGTATGGCGGACGCGTGACGGTTTGACGGCCGACGGCGTGCTGATCTACCCGCCGCACTGGCGTGCCGGTCAGCGCGCGCCGCTCGTGCTCTATATCCATGGCGGCCCGACGGCGGCGTCGCTCGTTTCGTTCTCGGCGTTTGCCGACGTTTTGGCGGCTCACGGCTGGTTCATCTTCGAGCCGAACTACCGCGGGAGCGACAATCTCGGCGTCGCGTTCGCGCGAACGACGGTTCCCCACATTGCCAGCGTGCCGGGCGACGACATCGAAGCGGGTTTGAATGCAGTGCTGCGGCTGGGCTTGATCGACCCAACGCGCATCGCGGTTTCCGGCTGGTCCGAAGGCGGTTTGATGACGTCGTGGCTCATCACCCACGACACCCGCTGGAAGGCGGCCGTTTCGGGCGCCGCGGTCAACGATTGGATCGGTTATGCCGCCATGACCGACGCTAAGGACTTCACGCCCGAGTTCATCGGGCCAAAGCCGTATACCGATCCGTCGCTGCTGGCCACCTACCGTGACGAATCACCGCTCACGTATGCCGACCGGGTGAAGACGCCGACGCTGATTCTAAGCGACTCGGGCGACTATCGCGTTCCAACGCCGCTTGCGTACGAGTTTTACCACAGCGTTCGCGCGACCGGAACGCCGGTGAAGTTCGTAATCTGGCCGGTCGTCGGTCACTTTCCCAGCGATCCGGTGCGCAGCGAAGATGTGAATCGCCAGTGGGAAGCGTGGCTCGTGCGTTACCTGCGTTAGCCCGAGGTCGGGACGGTTTTCTTCCAGCCGGCGATGATCGCTCCCATGACCACGAAGCCCAGTACGATGAAGCCGGCATCGATGAACCACAGCCTGATCGGGCGCCCTTCGTTGATAAAGTCGAGAAGCATGCTCAGGGCGACGAAGCCGATCCCGGTAAAGAGGCCAAACTGTACGCCGTCGGCTGCGCCGAGCTCGCGAGGAGCGCGGCCGATTGCCATCGCGATGGCATATGCGATCGCAATCGAGATGATAAAGGTAGCGGCGAGGATGTAGGGCTGAGGGTTCATCGACGTGATGGCGTTATCCGCCATCCAGGGACCCCTGAAAACCGTGTACCAAAGCCAGCCGAGAACGAAGAAAACAACGCCGGCTACAAGGACTGCCAGATGATTAAGTCGTTCCATTCAAGACCTCCAACAGTGTGAAGTTCTATCCTGCGTCCGCCGCGCATATGCCAAAGCGGCGATGCGGTAGACGCATTGCGAACGAGTCGCTCGTTGCTTCTATCGTTGGTCGCGTGCCGGGTTTAACCTTTTTATGCCGAGGATATCGGTTCGGGATCGAGGCGGATTCTCCAACCCATGACGAGCAGCCAGAGCGGCAACAGCAGCTCGGCAAAGGAGAGCACGAAGAACCACCCCAGGTTTGCGGTTGGGTAGAGATACGGCCGCAGCCCATTGACCATCCACCCCAGCCCGTCGAGGGCGAGCAATATTCCAAGCAGTTTCGGAATGTAGCCCGAGCGGAAGATTAGATAGCCGAGCAGCAGCAAGTGGATCCCGAACACGATCAGGCTGAAACTCCAGCCGTAGCGGAACGAGTCGAGCAGCACCGCAACCTGCGCTTGCAGCTGACTCGATCCGAGCTGCGTTGCGCCCGCGGGCGGATGAACGAGACGAAACGCCAGCGCCAGCTGAAGCACGCCGAACAGCCCGAGCGCGGTGTAGACTAAGCGAAACCACGCCGTCAGCAGCGAGAGGGCCCTATTCACCGGCGCGAGCAGCACGTACAGCGCCCACGCAATGACGATGTCGCCGATGTAGTTGGTCAGGTAACAGACGATCGCCGCCGCAAATGTGCCGCCTTGAATGCCGATGTTGGTGACGGTTTGTGCGATGTCGCCGGGGATGACGACCTTCGGATACAGCGAGAACTCGGCATAGGTCACGGGATTGAGGAGGTAGGCGACGCCGGCGACGATTGCCGCCTGGCGTACCGTAATGCCACCAACTTGGCCGGCGCCGGTGTTCATTCAAGCGTCCTCGAAGAATGCTCGCATTTGCATGGCCGTGCCTTCATTCGCGAGCAGGCGACGGCACCATCTCGCTGACAGTCTCCGACTCACCGTCGGTTGCGATAGTTACGGCCCCGTCCTGGTCGGTGCGGTAGATGCGAGCTCCGAAACGCCGCAGCGTCGCGATCGTCGACGGCGCCGGATGGCCGAATACGTTGTGGCGGCCGACGGAAACGATCGCATAGCGGGGATGGACGGCGGCGATGAAGGCCGGGGTCGATCCGTATGCCGAGCCGTGATGCCCGACCTTGAGCACGTCGGCGTGCAAGTCGATCCCCTCGTTGAGAAACCGTTGCTCGGCGGCCGTGCCCGCGTCGCCGGTAAAGAGCATGCGAAAATCGCGGTACTCCAGCATGAATGCGATCGAGTTGTCGTTGATGTCGTTGCCGGTGTGCTCGAGAAACGGCAGCGACGGGCCGATGAACCGTAGCGCCAGGCCGTCCGCGGTGCGCCAGGTTTCGCCGGCGCGCGGCAGCACGACCGGCACGCGGTCGCGTCGCGCCACCGCGATCGCATCGTTGTAGGCATGCCCAGGATACTGTTGTCCGCTGTCGGCTAACTCGTCGACGCGCAGCAGCCGCAGTACCGGCGCTACGCCGCCGGCATGGTCTCCATGCGGGTGCGACAATACGATTGCGTCCAGCGCGTGAATGCCGTGGCGCAGCAGATATGGCAGGACGATGCGCTCTCCGACACGTTCGGCGGACGATTGCGCGGGAGACTGCGCTCCGCGCTCCAACTGGCCGCCGGCATCGACGAGCAGCGCGTGCCCATCCGGCGTTTGAATGACGATCGCATCGGCCTGACCGACGTCGAGAACGGTGATGCGCAAGCGCCGGTCCGGTGCGCGCGGCGGTAGCAGTACCAACGCTACAGCAACGGCGATAGCCGCAAACACCAGCGTGCGACGTCCGCGACGCCACGACCACGGTGCGCCGAGCACCGCGAGGTCGTACGCACCGATGCACCACGGCGGCGCCGGCGTCATGGCGATACGCGCTTCCGGCAGCGATGCCAGCCCATGCACCACGGCCAGCATCCAGGTGGCGCCCCAGGCCGCCAGATTCGCGCAGCACTGCTCCAGCGGCGGGGACCAGGTGAGTGCGAGCTGCGCGCCGGCCAGCAGCATCGTGGCGCCGACCACGGGTACGACACACACGTTGGCGGCAACGGCATAGGGCGCGAACTGCAAGAAAATGGCCGCGGTCAGGGGCCACGTTCCGATTTGTGTGGCCACCGCCACGGCGATCGCCTCGCGCAGCCGCGCCGGCAATGCAGCACGTGCGCGCAGCGCGTCGTCGAGCGGCGGCACCCACGCGAGGATCGCCGCGACGCACGAGAACGACAGTAAGAACGACGCGCCACTCACGTCCAACGGACGCAATAGCACCAGCAACAATCCTGCCCAGCCAAAAGCGTTCCACGAAAGTGCCTTGCGGCCAGCGGCGCGGGCGGCGAGCGCAACCGTCAACATCGCTGCGGCGCGTAACGACGGCGTGTGAGCGCCGGCAAGCAGCGCATACGACCACGCGCATCCGATCGCGACGACGCATGAAAGCGTTCGCGGTGCCCGCACCGTCCGAAGCAGGAGGAGCGCGAGTGCGGCGACGGCCCCGAGGTGCAAGCCGGCGGTGACGAGGACGTGCACGGTGCCGGTCTGCGCAAACTCGTCGCGCACGTCGGACGGCAGCGCCGCGCGTTCGCCCCACAACTCGCCGGCGATGAGCGAGGCCTGCGGTTCGGGAATGCGCGCGCGCAACTGCTGCAGTGCCCATCCGCGCAGCCGCGCAATCACTGCGTTTACGGAATCGCGCGCTGGCAGCGTCCTCAGGATTTGCGCCTTTGCAAGGCGCGCCGCAACGCCGCGCTCGTGCTGCAGATCGCTTTCGGCGGGCTCGTCCGGATTGCGCGCCCCATCGAACGGCTCCAACATAGCGCGGACCAAGATGCGCGTTCCGTCCGGCGGTGGCTCACCCGGCGCGTTGACGAGCACGGTTGGCCCGTCGTCGAGCCCGCATTCGAACGACGCTCTGCTCGAGTCGTCGCCCAATGCCCCGAGCACGGTGCACGCGTAGCGGGCAGTTCTTGCAGCGGACGGCGGCACGTCGCGCTGCTGCGCAAACCAGGCGTCGGCGGCGCCGGCGACCAGGGCCGCCGCCACCAACGCCCGAATGTGGGCGGGCTTATCAGCCCGGCATGCCCAGGCGCACACCAGCAGTGCAACGCCTGCAACCGCCACGCGCTGGTCCGTAGTCAGCGGAAGAAGCATCGCCGCCCCGACGGTCGCGGCGGCGGCAAGAGCGACCGGCAGACCGGGTTCCACCGCGGTCCTCTGCGCGATTGCTATCGGCTACCTAGCAGAAAGGCCACTATTCGTGCGCATCTTGGTCACCGGCGGAGCCGGCTTTATCGGATCCCATATCGTCGATGCCTATCTTGCCGCCGGTCATGAGGTGGTCGTGGTAGATTCGCTTTGGGAACACGGCGGCGGACGGCGCAACAACGTGCCGCAAAACGTTACGTTCGTTCACGAGGACGTACGCAACGAGAGTATCTCGCGCATCTTCAAAGAGTACCGGCCCGACGTGGTGAGCCACCACGCGGCGCAACACTCGGTCGCGATCTCTTCCCGCGACCCCGTCTACGATGCCGAAGTTAACATATTGGGGCTACTCAACATACTGAACAACAGCCTGAAGAGCGGCGTCAAAAAGGTCATCTACGCTTCGAGCGGCGCGACCTTCGGCGATCCCGACCGTCTCCCGATGACCGAAGCAACCCCGCAGCGCCCAACCTCGCCGTACGGCATCAGCAAGATGGTCGGCGAGCACTACTTGCGCTTCTACCGCAACGAACACGGCCTGAATTTCACCGCCTTGCGCTACGGCAACGTCTTTGGTCCGCGCCAAGACCCCAACGGCGAGGCCGGCGTGGTTTCGATCTTCATCGGTAAATTCTTGAAGAAGGAAGGCGTGCGTATCGACTGGGACGGCGAGCAGACCCGCGATTACGTCTACGTAAAGGACGTCGCTGCGCTAAATGTCGCAGCGCTGGAGCGCGGGTCGGGTGGATGCTATGTCGTGGGAACGAACAAGCGTACGTCGGTCAACGAAATCTATCGCGCGCTGGTGGAGATCACCGGCTTTGCTGCGCCGACGACGCCCGGACCAAAACGGGCGGGCGATTGCCGCGACGCGCAGTTCGATCCAAGCCTGGCGGCCGCCGAACTGGGCTGGCGTCCCACCACGAGCTTGCTCGAAGGCATGCGTGAGACGTACGACTATTTCGCAGCGTTGAAAGTGTGATGGTTGCCGAACTCTTGCCGTTTACTCCCGAAATCGATCGTGAAACTCGTCCGCTGTTCGATAAGCTTTCGCACGTCTTGCCGGCGCCCGAATGGCCGTTGCACGCGCCCTACGTTGCCGCAATCAACCGCCTAAAGAGCGAGCGCAACGCGGTCATCCTGGCGCACAACTATCAGGTTCCGGAGATTTTCCACACGGTTGCCGACATCGTCGGCGACTCGCTGGCGCTGGCGTACGAAGCGGCCAAGACGCAAGCCGACGTCATCGTGCTGTGCGGCGTGCACTTCATGGCCGAGACTGCGAAACTGGTCAATCCCGGCAAGGTGGTGCTGGTGCCGGACCCGGAGGCGGGCTGTTCGTTGGCCGCATCGATTACCGCCGCCGACGTGCAACTGCTGCGCGAGCGCTATCCCGGCGTTCCGGTCGTAACCTACGTGAATACTTCGGCAGAGGTGAAGGCGGAGTCGGACGTGTGCGTGACGAGCGGCAACGCCGTCAACATCGTGCGCCGTCTGGGTAGCCGGCGAATCATTTTCTTGCCCGACGAATACCTTGGCAAGTACGTGGCGTCGCAGCTGCCGGAGGTGGACGTGATCGCTTGGAAGGGCCACTGCGAAGTGCACGAGAGATTTACCGCTAAAGACATTCGTTCGTATCGCGAAGGCGATCCAACGCTCATCGTGCTGGCCCATCCGGAATGCCCGCCTGACGTGCTGGCCGAGGCAGACTACGTCGGTTCGACGCACGGCATGCTTTCCTACGTCGAGAACGAGCGCCCCAAACGCGTCGTCATGATCACCGAATGCTCGATGGCAAGTAACGTCTCGGTTGCGTTTCCGGAGATCGACTTCGTGAAGCCCTGTAATATTTGCCCGCACATGCGCCGCAACACGCTGCCGAAGATTCTGCACTCGCTGCAAACGATGCAGTACGAGGTGACCGTAGATGAAGCGGTGGCGCAACGCGCACGAGCCGCCGTGGAGCGGATGTTCGAACTGAGTCGATGACCGTCGAGCGCTACGACGTCGTCGTGGTCGGCGCAGGCGTGGCCGGCCTGATGACCGCATTCGAGCTTCCGTCCGAACTGCGCGTGGCCGTACTGTGCAAAACGGCGCTCGGGTCGGGAGCGGCTACCGCGTGGGCGCAAGGCGGCATCGCGGCAGCAATTGGCGACGACGACTCGCCGACGCTGCACGAACGTGACACGCTGCGCGCCGGTGCGGGCATCGGCGATAGCCGCACCGTGGATTTGCTGGCAACCGATGCGGGCGCGTGCATCGCCGAGCTATTGTCGCTGGGCGCGGCCTTCGATCGGACCGACTCCGGCGGCTTGGCGCTGGGTTTGGAAGGCGGCCACAGCCGCCGGCGCGTGGTCAAGGCCGGTGGCGACGCGACCGGCGCGGAGGTGCTGCGCACGTTGGTCGAAGCGGTGCGCGCACGACCGAACATCCGCATCATCGAGCATGCGAGTGCCGACGACCTCATCCGCGACGGCGACGCCGTGACCGGCGTATACGCGCACGACGTTCGCAACGGCGAGGAGTTCAACGTCGTCGCCGCTGCCACGGTGTTGGCGACCGGCGGCGGCGGCCGCCTCTATCGTTACACCACGAATCCGGCCGAGGCCACCGCCGACGGCATCGCCATCGCCGCGCGGGCGGGTGCGCTACTCGCCGACATGGAGTTCATGCAGTTTCATCCAACGGCGCTGGAGGTCGAGCGCGATCCGCTTCCACTAATTACCGAAGCGTTGCGCGGCGAAGGCGCGCACTTGCACGATGAGACGGGGCGGCGTTTCATGCCGCAGCTGCACGCCGATGCCGAACTGGCGCCGCGCGACGTCGTTGCCCGCGCTATCTTCGCGCAACAGCAGGCTGGGCACAGCGTGTCCCTGGATGCGACGATGCTGGGCGCGTCGTTGACGAAGCGGTTTCCAACCGCATTCGAGGCCTGCATGAGGGCAGGCATCGATCCACGCGCGACGCCGATTCCGGTGCGACCGGCTGCGCACTATACGATCGGCGGCGTGGCCGTCGACGAATGGGGCCGCAGTTCGTTACCAGGACTGTGGGCGTGCGGCGAGGCGAGTTCGACCGGCATCCACGGCGCCAATCGCTTGGCGAGCAATTCGCTGCTGGAAGCGCTCGTATTTGCCGCTCGGGTGGCGCGCAACATCGAGGAAGCGAACGCGCCGGAGCCGAGAAGCACCGCCGTTCGCGGCGTCGTGCACGTCGCAACGGCCGCGCACGACCCGCGCATCGCGAAATTGCGTGCGTTGATGTACGAGAGGGTCGGCTTGGTTCGGAACGAGCGCGATCTCGCGGCCGCGCTGATACAGATCGCCGATCTGGACGCCGATGCCGCCCCCAAGTCGGCGGAGTTGAGCAACCTGCTCACGGTCGGGCAGATCGTCGTGCAGGCTGCGCTGGACCGGCGTGAGAGCCGCGGCTGTCACTATCGCGAGGATTATCCGCAAACGCAGCCCGAGTGGGCTCACCGCTCGTTCTCGCGCCTCGCGCATGCTTCGTAAGCCGCCGCGACTGCTGGTCGAACCGGTCGTGCGCGCCGGTCTATTGGAGGACCTTTCGCACGGGGGCGACCTTACCACCGACGCGATCGTTCCCCAAACGCTCGACGCGAAGGCTCGCTTCGTCGCTCGCGATGCCGGCGTCGTCTGCGGAACGCAGTGTGCGGCGATCGCCTTCGAATTGCTCGATCCGCTGGTGCGGCTACAGGTGCATCGCGCCGATGGCTCACGCATTGCTGCGGGCGAGACTATCGCGAACGTCGCGGGAAACGCACAGGCGATCCTCACTGCCGAACGCACGGCGCTCAATCTCCTTTGCCGGCTGAGCGGCATCGCGGCGGCAACGCGAGCGCTTGCCGATGCGATCGCCCATACGCGCGCGCAGATCGTTTGCACGCGCAAGACCATTCCGGGGTTGCGGGTCCTGCAAAAATATGCGGTTCGCTGTGGCGGCGGCAGCAACCACCGCTTCGGTCTGGACGACGGCGTGCTCATCAAAGACAACCACGTTGCCCTGGCGGGCTCGCTGGCCAAAGCGGTCGAGATCGCGCGTCAGGGTGCCGGTCACATGGTGAAGATCGAGTTGGAGGTCGACACGCTCGAGCAACTGCGCGACGCCGCGTCGCTGCCGATCGATGCCGTGCTGCTCGATAATATGTCGCCGCAAATGCTGAGCGAAGCGGTCGCAATCGTCGGCGGCCGGATGCTGACCGAGGCATCGGGGCGCGTCACGCTGGAGAATGTTGCGGCGATTGCGGAAAGCGGCGTCGACATCATCAGCAGCGGCTGGCTGACGCAAAGCGCCCCGGCCCTCGACATCGGTTTGGACATCGAGGTTTAAGCGCTCGCGACTCGGTCGCGCGTCGGTTGGCGTCGACAAACCTTAACGTCCCATGGTGGCACCGGCGCAGCCGCGGTGCTAGGATTGAGGCATGGCCGGCCGGTTTGTGGTCGCCTTGGGGACCGTTCTCGCCTTGGCATCTCCGCTGCGCGTTGCCGCCGACACCAGTGTGTACGAGCAAGTGAAGCCCTCGCTTGCGCTCGTCGTACGCCAGGATGCTAAGGGCCTGTCGTTCGGGACGGCCTTCTGCGTGGATCACGTCGGCGGGCACGGTGTTTTCCTGACGAACGCGCACGTTGCGGGCACGAACGAGCACGCGATTCGCCTGCTCTTTCCCGACGACAAGTATTCGTATCCGGTGGCAATCGTACGCGTCGCCCAAACCGATGCGGCCGTTCTGCTCACCAGCCGCGATTGCCCACCGATGTCGTTAAGCGACACGAGTCCACCGGTCGGTACCCCGATAGCGATCGCCGGATTCCCGGCGATTCAACTCGCGCTGCTTCTGCACGGAGAAGGTCTCTCGGCGTCCTATCACCTGGGAACGGTGAGCGCGCTCGCCGCCGACGGTTCGCTCATCGAATACGATGCGATGACCGATCACGGCAACAGTGGCAGCCCGCTGGTCGACGCGCACACGGGCATCGTGTACGGTCTGGTTCAAGCGGTCAACACCGGGACGACCGGCGCGTTGCAGAACAATCTTGCGATAAGCTCGCCGATGCTCATTGCCTTCCTTCGTAATGCGCATCACGAGGTTGTCGCTGCGGTCGGTGCGGAGGCCGCCGCTCGCGCGCAGGGCGAATCGGCTCAAGACTCCATCGACGTCGCCAGCGCAGATGCCGCGCGCCTGCGCAGCGCGGCTTCGACCCAGCTGCGCAGCTGCTACGACGCGGTCAACAGCGAGCAATGGGAGCAGACGAGGACGGTTTGCATGAGCGGGGTGCGTGCCGCCTCGACGCTCGAGGCGTCGGCGCCGGCGAATAGCGAGGAGTTCTTTGCCGGCGAGCTGGCCGAGGGCATCTGCGGCGCGTTGGAAGCGGTCGCCGTTTCCAAGCTGGGCGATCGGTCGCAGGCGCACGCGCTCGCGCGGCGATCGCTGACGCTGATCGATGACGCTTCGTCGCGCACCCGCGACGGCGAGACGTACAAAGCTGCGCAGGGCTTTATGTCGGCGATCATGGTCGTGTTCGACAAAGAGGGAATCTAGCGCAGGTTACGCGACCAAATTCAACAGCTTGTCTTGGACGAAGATCTGCTTGCGGATCGGCTTGCCGTCGAGGTGATGCCGGACGCTGTCGTTGGCCAGCGCGAGGCTAACCACGTCCGCTTCGCTCGCGCCGGGGGGCGTTTGCAGCCGCGCTCGGACTTTGCCGTTGACTTGGACGACGATGGTGATCTCGTCGCGAGCGAGCGCGCGCTCGTCGTGCTGCAAATAGGGCTCGAGATGAACCGAGCTGGTGTGCCCCATGCGCGACCAGAGCTCTTCGGCGATGTGCGGCGCGAACGGCGCGATCGTGAGCGGCAGAGCGTGGACGGCGTAGAGCACGACCGGCGATTCCGGATGGGAGCGCGCCAACGACGTTAGCTCGTTGAGATACTCGTCGAACTTGGCGATCGTGCTGTTGTAGTGGAAGCGACGCGACCTCGTTTCTTCGACCGCCGAGCGCGCGGCGACGTGCACGGCGCGCAGCAGCGCTCGTTCGGCGTCGCTTTTGACCGCCGGAAGCTCGCGCAGCGGAACCTTCCCGGCAGCCGGCGCCAGCGGCTCGCACGCACGCCAAATTCGGTTCACCATGCGCACCCGTCCGTTGATGCCCTCGTCGGTCCAGTCGCTGGTGTCCTCGGGCGGCGTGACGTAGAGCAAGAATAGGCGCATCGCATCGACGCCGTGCGTCGCCGCCGTTTCGTCGATCCCCATGACGTTGCCGCGCGATTTCGACATCTTCGTTCCGTCACGCAGCAGCATTCCTTGGTGGAACAACTTTTCAAAGGGCTCGTCGTGTCCGCCGACCCAACCGCGATCGCTGAAGAACTTGTAGAAAAAGCGCGAGTACATCAGGTGCAGCACGGCGTGCTCGGCGCCACCGACGTACTCGTCGACGTTCATCCATTTGGCAACGGCCGGTTCCGACCAAGGCGCGAGCTCGTCGCGCGGATCGAGATAGCGCAGATAATACCAGGACGATTCAAAGAAGGTGTCCATGGTATCCGTCTCGCGTCGCGCCGGACCGCCGCATTTCGGACAGGTCGTGTTGACGAACTCCGGAATGCGCGCAAGCGGCGAGCCTTCACCGTCCAGCGGCGGGTTGGGCGGCAGCAAGACCGGCAGCTGCTCGACGGGTACGCCAAGCTCGCCGCAGTTCACGCAGTAGACGATGGGAATGGGCGTGCCCCAATACCGCTGGCGCGACACCAGCCAGTCGCGCAAACGATAGGCAACGCTTTTGCGCCCCGCGCCCATCTCTTCGAGGCGCCGGGCGATGGCATCGCGCGCACGAGCGCTGGTCATCCCGGTGAAATCGCCCGAGTCGACAAGCTGTCCGTCCTCGACGTACGCCGTCTGCTCTTCGGCCGCCGCGGCTTCGCCTTCAGGTACGATCACGACGTTGATGGGCAGTGCGTGCTGCCGCGCAAACGAAAAGTCGCGCTCGTCGTGCGCGGGGACGCCCATGACCGCGCCGGTTCCGTAGTCGGCCAACACGTAGTTGGTCACCAAAATCGGGACGCGCTCGTTGGTGAGCGGATGGATTGCGTACGCGCCGGTAAAGAGCCCCTGTTTCTCCATGAGCGACGTTCGCTCGAGTTCCGACTTCGACTTGAGCGACTCCGCAAAAGCGTCGATAGCGGCAGCTTGCCGGGTAGAAACGACCAGTTTGATGGCCGAAAGGGCCGGGTGTTCGGCCGCGATTGCAAGGAACGTGGCGCCGTAGATCGTGTCCAGCCGCGTGGTGAAGACGTCGATGGCGGCGTCGGCGCGATCGACCGCAAACGAAAACTGGGCCCCGACGCTGCGTCCAATCCAGTTGCGTTGCATGGTCTTTGTCCGCTCTGGCCAGCCGGGCAGCGTATCCAAATCATCGATCAGCCGGTCGGCGTAATCGGTAATCTTTAGAAACCATTGCGATAGGCTGCGCCGTTCGACGACGTGACCGCAGCGCCAGCAGCGCCCGTCGATCACCTGCTCGTTCGCCAAGACCGTGCGGTCGTGCGGACACCAGTTGACGGGCGCTTCGCGCTTGTAAGCGAGACCGCGGTCGTAGAGCTGCAAGAACAGCCATTGATTCCAGCGGTAGTATGCGGGATCGCAGGTGGCTATCTCGCGCGACCAGTCGTACGAGGTGCCCATGAGCTTGAGTTGGCGGCGCATGTTATCGATATTCGATCGCGTCCAGGTGGCCGGGTCGACCCCGCGCGCGATCGCCGCGTTTTCCGCCGGGAGCCCGAACGCGTCCCAGCCCATCGGGTCCATCACCGCGAAGCCCAGCATCCGCGACAACCGTGAGATGACGTCGCCGAGCGTGTAGTTCTTGGCGTGGCCGATGTGCAGATCGCCGGACGGGTATGGCAGCATGACCAGCGTGTAGTACTTTGCCCGCGGGTCGTCGGCGCGAACGCGGTAGGTGCCGTCGCGCTCCCAGCGCTCTTGCCACGTGCGTTCGACCGTCTGAAAATCGTACGAGTCGGCCATAGATGTGCATCGTAACGGAATCGACCGCCCGCCGTCATCCTTTCCGGTCGCAGTTGCGGCGGGATGGTCGAGCGTGCAGCGCTATCTGTTCGTTGCGGCGGGCCTGGTGCTCGCCGCCGCGGCGATCTGGCACCCGCCGGCCCAGCAGGGCGCGATCGTCGCGGATCGGCCCTCGCCGTCGATGCGGCTCCACCGAGCGCCGCCTTCGAACGCGACGCGAGTGCTGGTGTACGTTGCCGGTGAAGTGGCGCGCCCGGGACTCTATCGCCTGGCGAGCGGAGCACGCGTCGCCGATGCAATCCGCTCGGCCGGAGGCACGCTGCCCGACGCCGACCCGCTCGCCGTGAACTTGGCGGCGAGCGTCGCCGACGGCGATGAGGTCGCGGTCGTCGCTCGCGGCGCCGCAATCGCGCGCCGAACGCGAACGCGTACGCCGCGCTCGCGGCTTGCGTCGCGGCGCGATCCGCCGGCCGAAGCGAGTGTCGATCCGAACGTTGCCGACGCGCAAGCGCTGGCACGTGTTCCCGGCATCGGTCCAGCGATCGCGTCGCGAATCGTTGCGTTGCGCGCGTCCGATGGACCCTTTGCATCGGCCGACCAGTTGCTCGATGTTGCCGGTATGACGCCGGCGCGACTGGACCGCGCGACACCATTCTTAGTGTTCGCTGAGCGATGACGCGACCGGACAATCGCGAATCGTCAGGACAAATTCGAGGCTGCCGCGAATCGGGGTCGGCCTGTGACCGACGACAACATTCCCGCGCTAACCCTCCCGCAAGTTATCCGCGAATCTCTCGAGCGGCCGCGCGACGCCGCCTTGGTCGAACGCGTGAATGCCCAATGGGTGCCGACCTCCGCGGCGCGCGTTCTCCAGCGCGTCGAAGCAGTTGCCTGCGCCATTCGCGACGCCGGCTGCGGCGACGGCGACCGCGTCGCGCTCATTGCGCATGACTGCGTCGATTGGGTGATCTGCGCGTTTGCCGTCGGCTTTGCCGGCTGTGTGGTCGTGCCGATCTATCCGACGCAGGCGCTGGATCACACCGAGTTCATCCTTGCCCACTCCGACGCAAAGCTGTTGTTCATCGACACGGCGGCGAACGTGCAGCGGTTGCGCGCCGGCAACCGGCCCTTGCCGCATGCGGTGATCTTTGAGAGTAGCGGCGAGGACGGGCTGGCGGCGTTCGAGGCGCGCGGCGCAAAGATACAGGCGGCGAATCCCGCCCTGCCGCGCGCCTTTGAGGCGAATCTCAAACCTTCCGACTTAGCGGTGCTCATCTACACGTCGGGAACGACCGGGATGCCCAAAGGCGTGATGCTTTCCCACGACAACATCGGCTTCGATGCGCGCTCGGCGCTGCTTTTCGCGCTGGAACGCATCGATGCGGGCGACTCGGTCATGTCGGTGCTGCCGTTCTCGCACATCTTCGAACACACGATGGTGTACATCTACTTGATCGCCGGCGTGTGCCACTACATCTGTCATGATCCAAACGAGCTGTTGCGCGACCTGCGCGAGGTACGGCCCGCGGCGATGACCTGCGTGCCGCGCATCTTCGATCGCGTGATCGCCGGCGTCACCGGCCAAGCGATGAAGCACGGCGGACTGCAAGCAAAACTCGTTCCCTGGGCATTGGCCGTCGGTCGCGATTACATGTATGCGAAGACGTTGGGTTCGGGACCGTCTCCGATGCTCTCCGCCCAGTTTGCGGTGGCGAAGAAACTCGTGCTCGACAAAGTACGCGCGGTACTCGGCTTGGACCGGTTGCAGTATTTCACCAGCGGTAGCGCGGCGCTGCACACCGATCTGGCGATGACGTTCTTAGGTTTGGGCATGCCGATCATTCAAGGCTACGGGCTCACCGAAACCTCGCCGGTATTGACCGTAAATCGCGTCTCCGCGAATCGTTACGGAACCGTCGGCGCGCCGATCATCGGAACCGAAGTCAAGATTGCCGCCGACGGCGAGATCCTCGCCCGGGGACGCAACATCATGATGGGGTACTATCACGACCCCGAGGCGACGGCGGAGGCGCTGCGCGACGGCTGGCTGCACACCGGCGACATCGGTGAGCTGGATGCATCCGGCTACCTGCGGGTCACCGATCGAAAGAAGGAAGTTTTCAAGACGGCGACCGGCAAGTTCGTCGCGCCGGCCCGGGTCGAAGCGGCGATCAAGCTCTCCGTGTTCATCTCGCAGGTGATGGTGATCGGTGATGGCCGTCCGCATCCCGCGGCACTGGTCTGTCCCAACTGGGATCTCGTTCGCGTCGAGTTGGGATTGCCCGAGGGAGTGCCCAACGAGGAGCTGGCGCGGCGCGACGACGTGCGCGAGTTCATCACCGGCGTGGTGGAGAAACAGACGCACGAGCTGGGCGCGCACGAACGTATCCGGCGCGTCGTCGTGTTGCCGCACGAATTTACCGTGGAGTCGGGCGAGCTGTCGCCCTCGATGAAGATCAAGCGGCGGGTGGTGGAGCAGCGCTACCACCAGCTCATCGATCGGGCCTACGCAGTCGATCTGCACGCCCACTCGCACGTTTAACCGCCAACTGGACGGTCCGCTTCGCCTGCAGGGGCGGAGTTTTTCACCAATTTATCGGTCGTAACAATAGGCGAATTGAACAATGGTCCGGAACCTGGGAGTTCCGATGGCCACTACCGTGCTAACGCCCGCTCACCGGGTCGACGAGGTCCTCAAGGGGCCGATCAAGTCCAAGACCGTCTTTCCGGTCCTGGTCTTGCACCTGGTCAAGGAGCAGCCGGATCACGGCTACGGCCTCATGCAGCGCGTCGAAGAGCTGTGCGGCGACTTGATCGCCGTGAACACGAACAAGATCTACCCCTTGTTGCGGCGGCTCGAAGAACGCGGCTTTCTCACCGCGACGTGGGACCATCCAACGAAACGCTCGCGCCGAATCTACTCGATCACCCCGCAAGGCGAAGAACGTCTCGGCCGTATCAAAGACTCGATGCGTCCCTACCTGCAGTCGATAGAAAACGCCGTAGCCCGGCTCAAGACGCAGCTCTACGGTTGAGCCACGCGTGATATTCCTGTCGCTGGTGCACCTGCGCGATCTGCACTGTGCAGCGTGCGGTGCGCTGCTTGCGAGCGCCGGCGCGCGCTCGTTCGTGGTCGATGCCGACGATACGCCGGTAGGCTTTTCTAAGGACGATCAGCCGGCCGAGATGACCGTTCAGATCGGTTGCCCGAACGGGCACGACACCGAGTTGCTCGTCCCCAACGAGATCGGTGCCGAGGAAACGCTGCGCACGCCCGACGATGCACCGCTTGGGGCAGACGCGGTGCTGCTCTCCGGCACCACCGAGGCGGGCAAAGCCTTGTAGCAGCACGTGCCGCACGCGCGGCACGAAGGGCTTGCGCGATTTCGCGCAACAATACTGGCGTTCATGACCGTTTGCGCTTACCTGCGGCCGATCGCGCTTGTGCTGGCCGTTTGGTTGCCGTTCGCACCGATCGCTGCGCTTGGACAGGCTGCGCCGGGCGCTTCGTCAGCAGGCGCGCCGGCGAAGCCGGCAGCGATTCCGCCGGCGACTCCGGACGCGATAACGCATCACACGGCACACATTGACGGCAAGACATATGCGTACACCGCGCGGGCGGGAACGATCGAGCTACGCAACGACGAGGAGCAGCCGACGGCGCGGATGTTCTACGTTGCCTACACCTTGGACAATGCCGGACCCGCTCGTCCGATAACCTTCGTTTACAACGGTGGACCCGGCAGCTCTACGATGTGGCTGCGCATGGGATCGATCGGCCCCGTTCGCGTGGTGACGACCAACGGCTCGCAGACCGGACCCGCTCCCTACACCGTGGTCGACAACAACGAAAGCATCCTCGACAAGACGGATCTGGTTTTTGTCGACATGCCGACCAGCGGTTTCGGCCGGCTCATCGGTGTCGGGAAGCCGAAGGATTTTTACGGCGTCGATCAAGATGCGCGCGCGTTCGCCCAGTTCATTCAACGCTATCTGGGCACGTTCGACCGTTGGAACTCGCCCAAGTTTTTGTTCGGTGAATCGTATGGAACGACGCGCTCCGCCGCTTTGGTCAACCTGCTGCAGAACCAGGGCGTCGGCATCAACGGCGTCTGTCTGCTGTCGTCGATCCTCGTCTTTGGCTTGACGACGGGAGGCGGCCCGATTGCTAACGGCGACTGGCAGTACGTTCTCTACCTCCCGAGTCTCGCTGCCGCGGCATGGTACCATCGCGCGATTCCCAATCGCCCGGCCGACCTGCGCGCGTTTCTGCCGCAAGTAGAAAGTTTCGCGATGGGCGAGTATCTTAGCGATCTGGCGAAGGGCTCCGAGATCTCACCCAGCGAGTTCAACGACATCGTCGCCAAGCTGCACCAGTTCACCGGTCTCTCGCAGCAATACATTCGTAACTCGAACTTGCGCATACCGTATCAGCGCTTTCAGAGCGAGCTGTTGCGCGGGAGCGGAAAGATCGTCGGACGGCTGGATTCGCGCTTCGTCACCTTCTCGATCGACGTTCCCGAGGAATCGCCCGACTGGGATCCCACCGATTCGGCCATCGACGCAGCGTTCACCGCGACGGCGAACCAGTATCTTCGCGAGCAGCTGCGCTACAACACGAACCTGCTCTATCGCGCCAACGTCTACGACCTGATCGAGCAAAGCGGCGGCTGGGACTTTAAGCACAACGGGCGCCAAACGACCAACGTCGCGGTCGACCTGGCGCAGGCCATCACCTACAATCCGCACCTGCGCGTCTTTTCGGCAAACGGTTTTTACGATTTCGCAACGCCGTACTTTGCCACCGTGTACACGCTGCGTCACCTCAACGTAGCGCCGGAGTTGCAAAAGCACATCACCTTCGGCTTCTA
>JBPYDW010000124.1:0-2797 GCA_051986335.1 Vulcanimicrobiaceae bacterium
TGGAACGCTATGGCTCCCATCACACCGACGCCATCGTCACCGCCGACCGCAGCGCCGCCGACAAATTTCTGGCGCGAGTCGATTCGGCGATCGTGCTGCATAACGCGTCGACGCAATTCGCCGACGGAGGTGAATTCGGCTTCGGAGCGGAGATCGGTATCGCGACTGGGCGCCTGCATGCGCGCGGCCCGGTTGGCGTCGAACAGCTCACGACATTTAAGTATCGCGTGCGCGGCTATGGCCAGACGCGTCCATGACTATGGCCGCGGACGCCGCCCTGGGTACACCCTGTCCCCACCCTGTTTCCTCCCCCGCAAGTGGCGCACGGTCAGGGAGGGAAAGGGGAGAAGGCAGGGACTGGGTGGAGCAAGCAGCCTCGGCCAACTTGAACCCACACTACCGAATTCCGCTGCACTACCCCGGCCAGCGAATAGGTCTGTTCGGTGGAACCTTCGATCCCCCACATCAGGCGCATCTTGCGGCCAGCCTGCTGGCAATGAAACGGCTCGCGCTCGATCGCGTGTGGTGGCTGGTCACCCCAGGCAATCCGCTCAAGGATACGCTGGGGCTTGCGCTGATCGACGAGCGGATCGCGGCAGCGCGCGAGCTTGCGCATCATCCGCGAATGGAGGTTACCGGGATCGAAGCCGCGATCGGCGTGCGCTATACCTATGATACGATCCAATACCTCGTAGCTCGGTGCCGCGGCGTCCGTTTTGTCTGGATCATGGGAGCCGACAACCTGCGCTCTTTCCACAGCTGGCAAAAGTGGCGCGAGATTGCGGAATTAGTTCCCATAGCGGTGGTCGATCGGCTCGGTCCAAGCCTGCAGGCAACCGGCAGCGTCGCGGCGCAGGCGCTCAGCCGTTGGCGCATCCCGGAAAGCGAGGCCCGATCGCTGCCCGGCCGTCCTACACCGGCCTGGGTCCTTCTGCACGGTCTCAAATCGCCGCTGTCCTCTACGACCCTGCGCTCACTACGCCGGTCGCAGAAATGTTGCAGACCGCAAGCAAAAATAGAGGGCGCTTGAGCCTGATTCCTTGCACCCCGGAAAAGGCTGCAAGCTCGGACGGCTTTATAGACCGGCCAGGAAACCCTATATGAATGGACGAGCGGCTGGGGATCACAACGCGGTTGAAACCGTTAACCAGTTGCTCCTATCTTATGGTGGTGGCCCCGGGCCAAATGTCCGGGGTAGCGGAACCGAAAGGAAAGGACCTCTGTCCACAGTTGCAATCGCGCGGGACAGCAATCGCCGCAGTCCCAATCTCGTCTCAACGGTGCGTCCTGACGCCGATGAGACGCTCCGAGTCGTCCTCGCTCGCCTCGATGACATGAAGGCCGAGGACACCACCGTTATCGATTTACGCACCCAGTCTACAATCTGCGACTATATGGTTGTGACCTCTGGGAGGTCCAATCGCCATGTGGGCGCCGTGGCTGATCAGGTGCTGGAGGGCCTTCGTGGGGCTGGGTTCGCCGGCCTCAGAGTCGAGGGCCTGACACACTGCGATTGGGTGCTGATCGACGCCGGCGACGTGATTGTTCATGTCTTCAGACCTGAAGTTCGCGCGTTCTACAATCTCGAAAAGATGTGGTCGCGCGGCCGCGCGGCCACGCGCCAGGCGAGCTAGCCGCTCGCTTCGGCCTGGGTGATGCGGATTGTGGTTGCCGCGGTTGGCCGCCTCAAGGGAGGCCCCGAGCGCGAACTTGCCGGACGTTATCGGGATCGCGCCATCACGGCTGGGCGATCGCTGGGGCTGCGTGGTCCCGATGTTATCGAAGTCAAGGAGAGTCGCGCCCGCGACGCGGAGCGCCGGGTCACCGAAGAAGCGATCGCGCTTGCGGGCACGCTGCCGGACAATGCGATCAAGGTCGCATTGGACAGCCGGGGGCAAAATGTCTCCAGTGACGGTCTCGCTCAGCTCATTCGCGCCTGGCGCGACGGCGGCCGTGAGGCGGTGTGCTTCATCGCCGGGGGAGCGGACGGACTTGCCGCCGGCCTGCTCGATGCCGCCGATATGAGCTTTGCGTTCGGATCGGCAACTTGGCCGCACCAGCTTGTCCGAATCATGCTGATGGAACAGATTTACCGGGCGATGACGATCCTATCCGGTCATCCCTACCATCGCGATTGATGCCCCGCTCCTGAACCTCCGCCGCCAGCCGGCCGCAAGCGAGGGAGGGGCAGGAAGGGGGGCGGTGGTTTCGACCAGTGAAAAAGGTGGTTTCGACCAGTGAAAAAGACGACGGCCAGATGCTGCCCCAATTCGTCCCTACAAAGGGCTTTTGCTATACGCCAAATTGGCTTTTCCCAATTCGTCGGAGCTCGGGAGAAGATGACTGACCGCATGGCGCAGGTCTTACGAAACGGCATAGCGGCGGCAGCAGTGCTCGTATGGGCGGCCGGATCGGTTGGAGCCGTTTTAGCCCAATCGCAGCGGCCGCCGGCGAAAACGCTCAATGCCGCCAAACAGCACGATCAGGAACTCGATTCGATCCGGGCCGAACAGCGAAAATCCTCCGAGACCGAGCAGCGTCTTACCACCGAGAACAGTGCGATTGCCGACGAGCGCCGCCGGCTCAATCAATCGCTGATTGCCTCAGCCTCGCGCATTCGTGCCACGGAGGATCGGATCGCGGCGATGGAAGTACGCCTGCGCGAACTCGAAACCAGCGAGGCCAACATCCGCGGCTCGCTCGATGGGCGACGCACCCAGATCGCCGAGATATTGGCGGCCCTGCAGCGCATCGGACGTCGCCCGCCGCCCGCCGTCTTTGTCAGGGCGCAAGACGC
>JBPYDW010000125.1:0-3536 GCA_051986335.1 Vulcanimicrobiaceae bacterium
CATTATCGGTCAATAGATCGACGGTAACCGCCGTCGGCAACGATTACGGTTACGAGTACGTATTCTCACGCCAGGTCGAAGCGTTCGCCCAACCGGGTGACGTGGTCATCGGCTTGACCACCAGCGGAACGTCGCGCAACGTCGTGTTAGCGTTAGAGGCTGCAAAGAAGAAAGGTGCGGTCGCCGTGGCCTTTACCGGCAACGGCGGCGGTCGCGCCGCCGAGGTTGCGGACCTCGTATTGTTGGGGCCCGATGGCTATGCCGCCATCGTTCAGGAGGTGCATCAGGTCATGGCACACATCGTGTGCGACCTCGTCGAACAGCGCCTTATCTTCGGAGGATAGCGCGTTGCACGTTCTCGCGCCGCCGGATGCGCGCACGCTCTTCGAACGGATGCGGGGTAAGCGGATCATGGTCGTGGGCGACGTCATGATCGATGAATGGATCTGGGGCGCGGTCACCCGCATCTCTCCGGAGGCTCCCGTTCCGGTGGTCGCAGTGCGCGACCACTCATTTACATTGGGCGGTGCCGGTAACGTTGCCAACAATCTGCGGGCGTTGGATGCGAGCGTCGGCGTCGTCTGCGCGGTCGGCACGGATTCGTTTGCGCAGCAGGTGCGCGACCTGTTTGCGGCCGAGCAGGTTTCAACCGATGGCGTCTTTACCGTTGACGACCGCCCGACGAGCCGCAAGACGCGAGTCGTGGCGCACAACCAGCAAGTCGTTCGTGCCGACTGGGAAGCGACCGCGGCGCTCCGGCCGGACGACCGCGCCCGCCTGCAAGGGTACATTCTCGAGCACGCCGCAAAGTGCGACGCGATCATCTTCAGCGATTATGCGAAGGGGTTACTTTCGCCCGACATCGTCAATGCGGCGAAAGCGTGTCCTCTACTGCTCGCCGATCCAAAACCGCAGAACCTCGACCTGTTTGCCGGCATCACCTGCGTTGCGCCAAACGTGCTGGAGGTCGCGGCCGCTACCGGGACGACGATCGAGGGCGAGGCGTCGCTTTTGTCCGCGGCGCAAAGACTCCTCGAGCGACTGAATGTCGCGTACGTCGTGATAACCCGCGGCGAACACGGCATGTCGTTGTTCACGCGAGACGGCCGGAACCTGCACTTTGAATCGGTCGCGCACACCGTGTACGACGTGAGCGGTGCGGGCGACACGGTCATCGCCGTATTGTCTCTGGCGCTGGCGGCCGGTGCCGAAATCGAGCAGGCGGTGCAGCTGGCAAACTTCGCCGCCGGCGCAGTGGTCGAAAAACTGGGAACGGCAACCGCGTCGGCCGATGAGATCGTTGCGCTGGTAGGCCATGACGGCTGAAGAGTTCTTCGGGCAAACCCTCGATGCGGCGGCCGCGATGCGCTGGCGAGAGGAACTGCGTAACGCCGGGCGCCGGGTAGTGTTTACCAACGGCGTATTCGACGTTATCCACGCCGGCCACGTGAGCTATTTAGCTTGGGCGCGTGCCCAAGGCGACGCGTTGATCGTCGGCGTGAACACCGACGATTCGGTGCGCCGTCTAAAAGGCGACCTTCGCCCGATCGTACCGTTTGCAGAGCGCACCCGCGTCCTGTGCGCGCTGCGCAGCGTCGACGTGGTAGTTGGGTTTGGCGAGCGAACGCCCGAGATGCTGCTCGACCGCATTCGGCCAGACGTGCACGTCAAGAGTTCGCAGTACCGTGAAGACGAGCTGCCCGAACGCGACGTCGTCGTCGCTAACGGCGGCGAGATTCGGTTGGCGCCGCACGTCGCGGGCACGTCGACGACCGACGTGATCGCGCGCATCTTGACGCGGTATTCGACGGAACGGTAATCCGTGCGCATCGCGCTCACCGCCAACGGTCCGGGCGAGGTCGCAGGCTGGCTGCGGCCCCTCTTGCGCAGTTTGTACGAACGCGATCCACAGCTCGAGGCGCACGTCTTTTTGGTTCCCGACGACTATGCGACGGGAACTGAAGCGAGGATGGCGCGAGCGCTGTTTCCCGGCGCTCGAGTGTACGAGCCGAACGAGTACGTACGCTTTGCCTTGGGCCGCTCGGTCCCCGGCGGACCCGAAACGGTCGACGTCGTGCAGTACTTAGGAGGGGACTTGATGCACGCCGCACGCGTGCACAAGCGGTTGGGCGGCCGAGCGATGACCTACAAGTTTGCCAAGCCGCGTTACGCCCGCACCTTGTTCCGCGCATTTGCGGTCGATGCCAAGAATGCCGAGCAGTTGCGCCACGCCCAGGTTCCGGACGACCGCATCGAAACGGTCGGAAATTTGGTCATCGATGGCGCGATGCTCGAGGCCGATCAGCCGGTGGAGGCGATGGCGCCCGACGACGGGGTGCTGATCATGCCCGGCTCGCGCCCGTACGAAGTCGAGCAACTCGTGCCGTTCTTCTTTACCGTCGCTCGCAGGATGCTGCGCGAGCGCCCGGAGCTGCGGCTGGCATTTGGCATCTCGCCGTTTACCGATCTGGATGCGCTGGCCAAGGCGATCGAGCGCGGCGGCGATCCGCGCGTCTGGGCGGAGACGGGGCGATTGGTAACGCAGGACGGCGCGGTGTTTCTCGAGAGCCTGGACGGTGCGACTCGGATTCCGGTCTTGCATAACGCGCTGGCTGCGGCGCGTCGCGCACGCTTGACCTTGACGCTTCCCGGAACGAAGGTTACGGAGCTCGCGACGCTGGGCGTGCCCGTGCTCACGATAACGCCGCTCAACGCTCCGGAGATGGTCACCTTCAATGGCCCGCTCACCTACCTGGATCGCGTGCCGCTGATCGGCATTCCGCTCAAACGCGCCGCGGCAGTGGCGGTCTCGCACCGGTTCGAGCACCACACCCAGCCAAACATGGATCTCAACGAAGCAGTGGTCTGGGAGATGAAGGGTACGCTCACCCCCGGGCGCGTTGCGCGGGTAGCGCTCGAGCGCTTTGACGATCGTGCCTGGCAAGCAACGACATCGCAACGTTTGCGTGCGCTCTACGCCCGCCACGCCGGCGCGGCGGACCGCATGGCAACGGCGATCGTGGAAAGCGCCGCCTGACGATGCGGCTCTCCGTCGTGATCGCGACCAAAGATCGCGCCGCCACTCTCGACCGAGCGTTGCAATCGTTCGAGCATCAGGTCTCGGCGCCGTCGTTCGAGGTGATCGTGGTCGACAACGGCTCCAAGGACGCCACGCGTAGTGTCGTTGAAACCGCCGCGGCGCGCAGCCTTCATCCGGTCCGCTACGTCTACGAATCCGAACCCAACCGGGGGAAGGCGCGCAATCGCGGCATTGCAGCCGCCGACGGATACGTGGTGCTTTTCTGCGACGACGACGTGGTCGCGCCGCTGGGATACTTGGCCGCACACGAAGCCGCGCACGTCAGTTCGAATCTGATCGTGAACGGCCCGATCGTCAACGTCGAATCCTCCACCGAGCGGCCCAAGCCGTCCGCCGCAAACTACTCGCGCGCGTTCATGTGCACGTGCAACGTTTCGCTTCCTAAGCACTCGCTGCTTGCGGTCGGCGGTTTCGACGAGCGGTTCAACCTGTACGG
>JBPYDW010000126.1:0-2976 GCA_051986335.1 Vulcanimicrobiaceae bacterium
CTATCACATCGCCGACATCGAGGGCAAAGATGTCGACCAGCCGCGCAATCTCGCCAAGACGGTCACGGTAGAATAGCGGCCTGCGCTACCGTGGCGGGATTCCGAACGGCCGAGTAAAAAGTCGACGGAAATGATTCGCAGCGACGGCCGCCGGCTCGACCAATTGCGTGCGGTCTCAATCGAGCCGAACGTCATGAAGTTCGCCGAGGGCAGTGCCCTGATCGCACTGGGCGACACCCGCGTCTTGTGCGCGGCGTCGATCGAAGAGAAGGTCCCGCAGTGGATGAAGGGCCGCGGCACCGGCTGGGTGACCGCCGAGTACTCGATGTTGCCGCGTGCCACCTCGGAGCGCACGCAGCGCGAGGCCGCCAAAGGACGCCTGGGTGGACGCACGCACGAGATCCAGCGCATCATCGGCCGCGCTCTGCGCGCGGTGGTGGATATGGCGAAGTTGGGAGAGCGCAGCGTGTGGATCGATTGCGACGTTCTGCAAGCCGACGGCGGAACGCGTACCGCTGCCCTCACCGGTGCCTACGTCGCGCTGGTGACGGCGCTGGCGACCCGGTTTGAACCTACAGCGGCAAGTTGGCCGGTGCAGGCGGCGATCGCGGCAGTGAGCGTCGGCATCGTCGACGGCGTGCCGATTCTCGACTTGAGTTACGAGGAGGACAGCCGGGCCCACGTCGACATGAACGTCGCCATGACCGATGCGAAACGTTTCGTCGAGATTCAGGGCACGGCCGAAGCACAGCCCTTCAACCGCACCGAGCTGGACCGGCTGCTGTCGCTGGCGGAAGGCGGCATCGCCACGCTCTTCGACGCACAGCGTTTGGCTTTGATCGCGGCAGGTCATAAGGTTCCCGTCCATGCCGGTTGACGAAACGTCGCTGCGCGCACTCGTCGAGCGAGTCGGTGCGTTCTACGTCACCGATCGAACGATGCTCACCGCCCAGCGTACCATCGAACAGGCGCTGGCGACCAACGCGGTCGACGAACGCGCCGCTCATGCCTATTTTTCTGCAGTGAAGCGTTATTTCACCGGCTTCGAGCACCAAGCTCGCCAACACGTGCGCGACGTGGACCGGCGCTTAGAGAACGCCAATCAGGTGGTGTTCAACCTCACCGCCGAACGCGCGGTCGCAGCTCGCCGGGTGGATGCAACGCGGGCGGTGCTCGACGCGCTGGATGTCGCACAAACCGGAGCGCCGGCATGAAAATGTTGGAAGACGTCGGCGAAGGCACGACCAGCTTCCTCGAGTACGCCGGCGGTCTTACCGAGTTAGCCGGCGAGTCGATCGGTTTCATCGCCCGGTTGCGCATCCGCTTCGGCGAGACGCTCAACCAGTGCTACCTGCTAGGCTTGCAATCGCTGGTTATCGTGCTGTTGACCTCGCTGTTCACCGGCATGGTGATTTCGCTGGAATCGGCCGTTCAAGCCGTGCAGTTCGGCGTGGGAAGTTTGGTGGGTGGGGCGGTAGCGTTCTCGTCGGTACGCGAGTTGGGTCCGATGCTGGCCGCGGTCGTGGTCGCCGGCCGCTGCGGGGCGGCCATCGCCGCCGAGCTCGGGTCGATGGTGGTTACCGAGCAGATCGATGCGCTGCGCTCGATGGGCCTAGCACCGACGCGGTTCTTGGTCGTGCCGCGATTGCTGGCGCTGCTGATCATGTTGCCGTTGTTGACGGTCTTTGCCGACGTCATCTCGATCCTCGGCGGAATGTGGATCGCCCAGAGTTACGCCCATATCAGCTATTCCGATTTCATCTCTTCGGCTCGCCAGTCGGTCGGCTTTGAGGATGTGGTCAAGGGACTCTTCAAGGCGGTCGTTTTCGGCGCGATCATCGCGCTGGTGGGTGCGTATCAAGGACTGCGCACGCGCGGCGGCGCTGCCGGTGTGGGTGCAGCCACGACCGGCGCGGTGGTGCTCTCGATCATTTTGATCTTCATTTCAAATTTCGTTCTGTCGTACATCCTGTTCGGCGGCTCGCACTAGTGCCACTTACCTGGGATGCGGACCACTCGTGAACGGCGACGTCTATGCGCGCCTCGACGACGTGTCGCTCTTCTACGGCGACAAGGTCGTATTGAAGAATTGCTCGCTGAACATCATCGAAGGAGCGATCACCTGCGTGATCGGCCTGTCCGGTGCCGGCAAATCCACGATCCTAAGGCTGCTGGACGCGCTGATCAAACCAAACTCGGGACACGTGTACGTGCGCAATCAAGACGTCTGTCACATGCCGGAATCGCAGCTGATCGAGATTCGGCGCAAGATCAGCCTGTCGTTTCAGTTCGCGGCTCTGCTCGACAGCCTTACCATCGGTGAAAACGTCGCGCTGCCGCTGCGCGAGAACACCAACGAGCCCTATTCCGAGATCCATCAGACCGTCACCGACGCGCTCGACAGCGTTGGATTGTCTCACACCTTCGATAACTTGCCCAGCGAACTGTCGGGCGGAATGCTCAAGCGCGCCGGCTTTGCCCGCGCCATCGTCACCCGCCCGGACTTGATCCTGTACGACGAGCCGACCACCGGTCTGGATCCGATCGTCACCCACCTCATAACCGACATGATCGTGCGTTTGCGGCAGAAGCTCAACGGGACCGCCGTGGTCATCTCCCACGATCTGCAATCTATCTTCATGATGGCCGACTACGTGGCCATGCTCTTTGAAGGTGCAATTATTTCCTACGGTACGCCGGACGAAGTCAGGCGTTCGCCCAATCCGATCGTGCAACAGTTCTTGGAGGGCTCGGAAGTTGGCCCGATACCGATTTAAGGCACCCAAATCGCCCTCCGGAGCGGGGTGGCTGCAGAGAATGCGAAAGTACCGGGGCATCTATGAGTAGACAGGCTCAAGTCGGTGTGTTCGCGCTGCTCGGTCTGCTGTTGCTATTCGGCGTGTTTTACGTGATCACCGATTACGGCACTCGGCACAATGGCTACCGGATCGGCGTGCACTTCGAATCGGCAGCCGG
>JBPYDW010000127.1:0-14872 GCA_051986335.1 Vulcanimicrobiaceae bacterium
AGCGCGATTTGGATCGAGTTGAGCGCGTAGTTGATCGTATCGGCAGCAAAGCTCAGCTGCACCCACGGCGTCCACAAAGACCCGTGCGAGAGTTGATTGCTCAACGCCCAGGAGAGCAGCAGCAGTCCGAGGATATGCGCGCGCCGGCCCTTTGCGCTGGTAAAGATAATCGCGGCAAAAAGCAGCATCCACGGGATGCTGAAGTCAATGAACCACTCCTCCGGCAATAAACTTGGGTGCGGCGGAACGACCACGTCGGCTGCCGCGTCGCGGCCGTTTCGAACCAAAAAATATCTGACGCGATCGCCGGCGGGCTCGATGGTGCTATATGCCCATCGCTGCCCGGGTGTGGCGGCACGAAGGTCGACCACGTCACCGGAGTGAATTCCCGCCGCCGCTGCTCCGGAGTCGGGGCGCACGTACACCGTGCCCAGCCCTTGTCCGGTCGGGAACACCGACGTCCCCGTGGCGTTGGTGTGGACGAAAAACATATTGTAGGCCCACAGGGCCGTGCCGGCGAGACACAGCAACAGGAGCCAACGGAAGCGCGATTCACTGCGCAAGGCCCAATTTTCGGTGACTGCCGCAACGCGCCATGCTCGCGCCTTCGTAGGGGCAGAACTCGTTCGCCTAGATCACGAGCATCCTAGTGCTCGGCACCTTGGAAAACGCGGTGCGCCGGGTCAGCGCCCACTGAGGTGGTTAGAAGTGCGGCCTTCCGAACTGCGTCCACATGAGGCCAATCATACTGGCGCTAACGGCTAAGCTCGCACAGATGAAGTCGAACGTGTCGTGATGCTTGTCGCTCACCTTGCTGACTGCACGCCTACCGCGATCGAGCGAACGACTCAGCAGGCTCTTCGCATGCGAGAATAACCGCGTCTTCACAATTAGTGAACGACCTCCAACAGAAAAGGTTCCCCGATTAAAATCGGCGTGAGCCGATGATACAACAAAAGCGGCGGCAAGACCCTAGAGACAACTAATTTATATCGTTAACGAACGGTTCAGAAAGCGGAAGGTCCCGCCTCCTCCGGCGCGGATATAGCTTCCCATGAAAGCGCCACGCTTCGTCGTTGCTGCCGCACTCTCGTTGTTCGCCATCGGCGCGGCCCCTTCAGATCTGCACGTTGACGTTGCGACGCTGAGCGATCGGTCAGTGGCAGCTCGGGAAATGCCCGGGCTGGCGCAGCAACTCCTTACTACCGGCGTACCGGATGCCCAGACGCGCTTGGCACTGCTCGTGGTCGCCGGCGATACGGCGGGTGCGAGCGCGCTCATGCAGCGACTCAGCACGCTGGACGCAGTTCAAGCAGAAAACGTTCTGGCCAACAAGGACCCCTTCGGCAGCTGGTCCGACGCCCTAACGAAGTACAAAGGTCGAACGACACTCTCTTTCAATGAAGCCGTCGAATTAGCGGCCGCCTATGCGCCGCAAACACGAGCGGCCGCGTCGCTGATCGACCAAGACGCTCACCGTCGTTTCGTAATTTCGCACGCGAGCATCACCGCTACGGCCGGCGTTCGACTCGCGGCAATCGTCGTTCGCGCGCGGGGCGTGGCGCCGCGGGTACCGGCCGCGCTCCTCTTCACCATCTACGCCCAACCGGACCAAGACACGTTGCGCGCGGAGTACGGCGCGGCGCGTGGTTACGCAGGCGTTACCGCCTATTCTCGCGGCAAGGCTTGGGGCAGCGGAACCATCGCCCCGTACGAATATGACGGCCGCGATGCCGACCGCGTGATTTCCTGGATCGCCAAGCAGCCATGGAGCAACGGTGCAGTCGGCATGTACTCCGGCAGCTACAACGGCTTCACCCAGTGGGCGGCGGCGAAATATCACAATCCTGCGCTCAAGACCATCGTGCCGTACGTTGCCAACAATCCCGGTAACGGGCTGCCGATGGAAAATAACGTCTTCCTCCTGGTCAATTACGCGTGGGTGTACTACGTCAGCGACAACACGTATCTCGATGATGTAGCCTACGCCAGTCCGGCAGGCCGTACGCTCAACATCAACTGGTATAAGAGCGGCAAGTCCTACCGCGACGTGCCGAATATTTACGGGCGACCAAACCCGTGGTTCCAAAAATGTCTCGACCATCCGACCTTCGACGCATACTGGCAGTCGATGGTGCCGTATAAGACGGATTTCGCGCGGATCAACATTCCCGTGTTGACGGTAACCGGCTACTACGATGACGGTCAGGGTTCGGCGCTGAACTTCCTCAAAGATCACATCGCGTACAATCCGCGAGCCGTGGACTATTTGGTCATCGGCCCCTACGACCACTTGGGTTCGCAGCGGGCACACAAAGACGACGTCCTGCGCGGCTATCTGATCGACCCCGTCGCCCAGTACAGCACCCCCAGACTGACGTTCGATTGGTTCGACTGGATCCTGCGCGGCGGCAAAAAGCCGGCGATGCTGACAGATCGCGTCAACTTCGAAGTCATGGGCGCGAACGTCTGGCGCCACGCGCCTTCGATCGCGGCGATGGCGACCAGGCAGCAGCGCTACTATCTGACCCCGCGCACGCTCTCGGCGAAGGCGCCACGCACGTCGTCGTTCCTGATGCAATCGGTGAACTTCGCCGACCGCAATACCGTAAACGGCAGCGACTACTATCCGTTTCCCATCCTCGGTGCCAAGCCGGACCTCACGCGCGGGCTCGTCTTCGAGACTGCGCCGCTGCAGCAGCCGATGGAGATCGACGGCTTCTTCACCGGCCGTTTGCAGACAATAATAAACAAGCGTGACATGGACGTCGAGGCGGTGCTCTATCAAGTACTGCCCGACGGAACGATGATGCACCTGTCCTACTATCTGGGCCGGGCCAGTTACGGCGACGATCTGGTTACGCGCCGGTTATTCGTTCCGGGCAGGCTGACGACGATCGCTTTCGATCGCAGCCGGCTCGTCAGCCGCTACTTACAGAAGGGCAGTCGTATCATGCTGGTGCTCGACGTCGTGAAATCGCCGTTTTCGGAGATCAACTACGGCACCGGGGGAGAGGTCAGCCGCGAAGACGTCCGCGATGCCAAGATACCGCTAACGGTTCGCTGGTCGACCGGCAGCTACATCACCCTGCCGGTGCGATAGCGACCGTTCCGGCCTAGCGGTGCAGGCCGGCGATGGCGCGCGCCGTCGTATAGACGATGCGTAGCGCGATCATGGCTTCGGGCAAGCGCAACGTACGAATGCTCGAGCGAAGCGAAGCCTGCGCAATACGCGCACGCATCAGCAGCTGGTCCAATTCTTGCCGGTGGTTGGAAATGCGTTGCGCGGCAAACGCGATATCCTCCATATCCGTTACGACCTTCTCGTGGCGCATCGCGTCCAGTCGCTCGCGCAGGCGCTGCGCTTCGCGGATCGGTCCAAGCGGCGCGAGCAGCAGCAGCGCAACGCCGGCGATCGCCAGCGCGTACAGTATCCAGTGTTGCTCGACCAGGCGCGCGAGCGCGTTAAGCAGCAGAATCCTTGGGACCCTTCCCAGACGTCTCCGACGAACCGCTCTTTTCGGCAGCCTTGCCACTGTCGCCGCCGGACGTCGAGCTCGACGATCTCTTGTCGCTCGATGCCGTGCGCGAGTCGGTTACATAGAAGCCCGAGCCTTTGAAAACGATCGGCGCCGGATTGAAGACGCGGCGCAGCTCGCCGCCGCACACCGGGCATTTGCCCTCGTAGCTCTCGTTGAACCCATGGCGCACCTCATGGATATGGCCACATGAGGCGCACTTATAGTCGTACAGCGGCATAACGGCGTTTAGTATAGGCCGCAGAGGCCGGTGGGGTCAACGGCTGCGGTTACAGGCCGGCCAGCGGAGCGTCGAGGTCGCGATTGTATTCGACCATACCTCGGAAGAGTACCAGCGAGTGCTCCAGGGCGGCGGCTAATTTGCGCCCGTGCTTGACCTGGTCGAATAGGGCGCCCAGGCGGCCGTGATACGCCGGATAGACGATCTTGACGTGAACCTTCGAGCGGGTCGTCTTACCTTCGATGCGCAAATCGATGCGCCGTCGCACGGAGTAGGCACCGACCAGCGAGAGATGGTGGTTGGTGATGAACTGATCCACCTCGTACTGCTGCTCGGTCTCGCCCGGAATCCACGACCGCACGATCACCTCGCTGCCGATGCAGATCGGGTCCTTGGGGTTGGCGAGCCGGGCGCTCTGGAGCAGCGATAGCCAAACCGGCCACTTCTCGACCGAGCAGAGCAAACCGAAGGCATCCTCGGCGCTGCTCTCGATATCGAGGCTTCCGTAAAGCGACCGAAGGCCGCTCGCGGCGAGCGCTTCGGACACAACAGCCATGGCCAGCGCGTTTCGACGCCCTACCAGTGGGGCCTGCCGAATCCGCGGCCCCTACTAATTGTGGAAAGCGACCTCGCCTGTGCCGACTCCGGTTGCAAAGGCAACCAGCGTTTGAACTCCGACTGCCAGCGCGTCCTCGTCAATACGAAATTCGGCCGAATGCCCGGGGTGAACCGCACCCGCCTTTTGACTACGAATTCCCAAGCGAATGTGCAAACCGGGAATGCGCTGGGCGTAATACGCGAAGTCTTCGGCTCCCATCGTCGGCGCGGGGCGCTGAACGTCAAGATCGCTGTGCTCGCGCATGTAGCGCGCAAAGTTTTCGGCAAGCGTAACGCTGTTGACCACCGGCGGATAGCCGTAGTCGACGCTCAACTCCGCCTTCACGCCGTAGGCTTGCCCAACGCCGTCGAGAATCCGCCGCGTGCGCGCCTCCAGCTCCTTACGAATTTGCGGATCGTGCGCGCGGAACGTACCGGTAAGTTTCACTTCGTCGGCGATCACATTGTTACGATAACCACCCTTGATCGTACCGATGCTGACGACGACCGACTTCAGCGGATCCGTTTCGCGTGCAGCGATGTTTTGCAGCGCGAGAATCATCGCCGCCGTTGCCGGAATGGTGTCGACGGCAGTGTGCGGATACGCGCCGTGGCCGCCTTGCCCGCGCACGGTGATTGCAAACTCGTCCGCCGATGCGTTCACCGGCCCCGGTGTAACGCCGATCTGCCCCGGTCCGAGCCGCGAATCCACGTGCAACATCCCGATCGCTTCAACTTTCGGATCGTCGAGCACGCCGGCCGCGATCAACGGCTCGGCGCCGCCGGGACCTTCTTCTGCCGGTTGAAAGATCAGCACGACCGTTCCAGCCAGCTCCGCCCGCATCCCGGCCAGCACCCTCGCCGCGCCCAACAGCATTGCGGTGTGCGCATCGTGACCGCAGGCGTGCATTTTCCCAGGAATCTCCGAGGCAAACGGCAAGTCGGTGCGCTCGGTTATCGGCAAGGCATCCATATCGGCACGCAGCGCTACCGTATGGCCCGGATCGTTGCCGCGAACGATTCCGATAACGCCGGTCTTGGCCACCCGGCGATGCTCGATGTGAAGTGCGTCGAGTTCGCGCTCGACCACTGCCGCGGTACGCTCCTCCTCAAAACCGAGCTCCGGATGGCGGTGAATGTCGCGCCGCAGCTCGCGCACGCGGGCGGCTATATCGTCCGGAATGACCACGATCATATGCGTCGAGGTGCGGCAGAATCACAGGCGAAACCTCTATAGTTAGTGGCCTCTAACACCCGGATGTGGCTCTCACGATGATTCCAGCCGACCTCGCCCTCGCATTACTCATCAATCGCACGACCCAAGCGTACGTGGCGAACGCGCCGGCGTTCATCTCCTATCGCGAACGCACGCGGATTACGGCAACGATTGGCCGCACCCAGGAGATCGACCGGCTCGTCAGCGTTCGCAACGCCGACGACTTTGCGATCATGCGCGATTTGCCTCAAGGCGGCGAGCGCACCGGGCAGGCCTTTCCGATCATTCCGTACTTCGACCCGTTCTCATCATTCGATTTCAGCTATTTTGCTAATCTCAAACAGATCATCATCACGATCAATCGCCGCGACCCGATGATGTTCCCGATCCCGCAACCAGATCCGACGGTCGATATCGTCGTGCCATATGCGAGCTTCTGGGCGCCGCGCTACGCCGCCGATTCGTCGGATGCAATGCTTCACCTGATGGTCGACCCAACGCCGAAGCTGGGGAACAACGATTTTTATCCGAGTGAGGTGATCGAGGATCCGTCATCGCATCTGCCTTCGCACGTCGAGCTGCACGATACCGGCAGCGATATGACTATCGCCTTGGACTATTCCGTTATTGACGGCCACTGGGTGGTCACCCACGGCACGTTCACCTCTACCGAGCACGTTTCGATCTTGGGGACGTTCAAGGTCAAATCCGAGACCGTCTACGACCAGTTCGCATTTTCGCCCACGCCGCCCGATCCGCGGCTGGCAGGCCCGGCGCCGGCGGCGAGCGCCTCGCCGTAACTCTTCTTACGTTTCGGCGCGCTCCGGCACGGCGGTCCGCGTCCGTATCCTGATCGCAATCGCGGAAACTATCCAGCCGACGATCATGCCGCCAAAAAACCCGAGTACGATTTCGTTCGGAACCCCGAGGACCCGCACGTTTTCGTGCTGCGCCACGCGCACGGTCACCGCCGCCAGGTGATTGCTCGCCAGCGCCGTGCCCAGCCCCGCTCCCAGCGCCACACAGGCGATTTGGATGCTGCGCGCGATTCCGCGGTTGCGCAACCGCTCGTCGAGCTGCGCCCAGCGATAATACGTTCCCAGCGCGAAGAGCAAAGCCAATGCTCCGAACGTCAGCGCAAATATGCCCGAATAGATGCGGGCGGCGACGGCGGCGTCCACTTGCGCGTTGCTGCTGCCGATGAAGTGGGACATCAACTGCAGTGCGTAGACCTGCAACACGATCAACGCTAGCGCAACGAAGTTCAAAAAGACCATCACGGCGTTTGGCACGAAGAAGTTGCGAAAGATCGCCGAGTGCGTCAACCAAAAGCGGACCACCACGGCGAAGGTGATCAGGAACGCGGCTATTCCGACCGGCTTGTCCACGAAATCGGCTGCACGTTGTGGCAACACGAGGTTAACCGCGGTTTGCGCCAAGCTAAACCCGATGACGATATCGGAAAACGATTCCAGCCGGCGGACCATGACTTCGTCACGCACGCAGCTGCTTAGTTCTGACGCAACAAGCGCCGAACATGCAAAAGGGCCTTGACGGCCCGTTAGATGGCGGAGAGGGGGAGATTCGAACTCCCGGAACGCTATTAACGTTCGCCCGCTTTCGAGGCGGGTGCCTTAAACCGCTCGACCACCTCTCCACCGGCGATTTTACCCGCGGTGCGAGGCGTTTGCCTCCCGCAAAACCATCAGCGCCGCGTACGAAAGAACGCGCGCAGCTGATCCGCGGCTTCGACCTCAAGCACGCCGGCGGTCACTTCGAGACGGTGATTGGTCTGGGGTGAGCGCAGGATCGCAAAGACGCTGCCGTCGGCGCCGCCCTTTGGGTCGCTGGCACCGTAGACCACGCGTTTGAGGCGAGCGGCCAGGATTGCGCCGGCGCACATCACGCAGGGCTCCTTCGTCACGTAGAGCGTCGCATCGCAGAGCCGCCACGCGCCTAGCCGCGCCGCCGCTTCGCGCAGCGCCAGCATCTCCGCATGCGCGGTTGCGTCGTGTTGCGCTTCCTTTTCGTTGTGCGCTTCGACCACCAGGTCACCGCTTACGAGCACGGCGCCAATCGGCACGTCGCCGGCATCCTGCGCCCGTGCCGCAAGCTCCAGCGCACGCCGCATATTCCGGCGATCGATGTCGGCCACGGCGATCGGTTCGTTTTGCATAAGAGATGGCGCGCCCGGAGGGACTCGAACCCCCGATCTCAGCCTTCGGAGGGCTGCGCGTTATCCAGCTACGCTACGGGCGCACGCCGTCTCTTAGCGAGTGCTTTCCGGCGGCGAACCGGCGCCCGGAATGTGCTTGAAGAGGTCCAACTTGTGGTCCACCAGGGTGCGATAGAACTTGCGCACGCAATCGGGATGACCAAAGAAGTACGTGCGCGCGTACGCCAGATCGTCGCCCGAGGAATCCGGAACGTAGTGAGAGATCTCAATCTCTTCCATCTGCGCACGATCGACGGGGTGCGGACAGAAATCGCAAGGAATCGTTGACATGGATACGTGTTGAACCTCGAAGGGCCGGCTGCCACAGTGGCCGGCCGGCCCAAAAACTTGACTCGGGCTGGATTTGAACCAGCGACCAAGGGCTTATGAGTCCCCTGCTCTACCACTGAGCTACCGAGCCAGAAGGACCTGCGGCGTCTTCGACACCGCATGATACCAGAACCCCTTGAAAGGTTTCAAGCGCTTGTATCGCCAACCAGCGCCGCCCATGAACGCGCGTGGCCTTTTTTGCCTAGGTTTTTTTCTGCTTTCCGCCTTCTTGCCGCTGGGTGCTCCGGCCTATCCTTCGGCTACCTCACTGCAGGCAAAGCACAGCGCTTTCACCGGCTGGAAGTTCGGCGATGGAACGTTCAAGACACTGGACACAACCGATACCATTACCTACGAGTATGGTGCAGGCGTTACTCGGGTTGAGCGAACGCTGCGCATTGGCCTTGTATACCGCAGCGACGTGAGTTACGTCGAGCAACGCCAGACCTTCTCCAGCGGTTTTACCGGCAACATCTTTTGGACATCGAATCCGAACGGAATGACCGTTCCTTCTCCGCCGGCCGGCGATGCCGCCAAATTCGGCCTCGCCGTAGATCTCGTTTTCACCGATGCCGTTGCAGGGTTGCCGTGGGAGATTACCGGCACCACCCAAGTCGACGGTGCATCCTGCGACGTCGTCCACGTCGAACAGGCGAATGCCTTTCCGATAGATCTGTATGTCGACGATGCGACGGGAGCTTACAAGCGCATCGTCATCGACCCCGGCGGTACGCGCGAAAGCTCGATCGACGTACTCAGCTACGGCGATGCAGTTCTCGGCAAGAAAATCGTGACGAAATGGAAGTACGCGGAAAGCACGGCGACCCATACCGTCACCAAGATCGCAGCCAATACTCCGATATCCAACGAACAGCTGCATCCACCGCCGCAAACCGCCTCCTGGGCCTTTTCGAACCCGCAACCATTTCGCATCAAAGTCTCCGCTTATCGCTTCATCGTCGATGCGACCGTAAACGGTGTCCCCGGCAAATTCATTCTCGACACGGGATCGTACGACGTCTTGCTTTCCGACGACTTCGCGCAGCGCGCCAAAATCAAAGAGCTCGGTCATGGAGAGAGCGGCGGTATCGCCGGCGGTCTCAAGCAACGGACCGGTTTGGCCACGATTCAGGTCGGCGGCAACATGCTTTCAAACGTGATGGTCAGCTACGGTGGGAAGGGGCTCGATCCCGATGCGCCGGACGGTCTTTTGGGTTTCGATCTGCTAGGTGCAGCGATAGTGACGCTCGATATCGCCGGCGGGACGATGCAGATTCAGGATCCAGCCTCCTTCGATCAGCAGGCACTCTCCGGAGTCCGCGTTCTGGTCGATCTTTCTAGCCTTCAGCCTAGCGTTCCGATGAAAATCAACGGCGTTGCACCGGTGAACGCTACACTCGACTCCGGCTCGCCCGCCCACGTCCTGTTCGCGCCGCAGATCGTCTCGAAATACGGGTTGCGCATGCTCGTCGACAACAGCATGATCGGATATTACTCCTCGCACGTTGGCGTTGGCGGCGTGGGCGGCGGCTTCGAACTCGACGAGTGCGGTTACCTCGACAGCGTCGCGCTTGGCCCAATCGTTTACGATCATGCGCCGGCGTGCAAGTCACGATCCTTTCGCGGCGACAACGCGCTAATCGGCTTCGACTTCTTGAAAGGTTTTTCGAAAATCACGTTCGGCTATCCACAGAGCTGGATCGTCTTCACGCCGAACCCGAACGCGCAGTAGTCGCTCGGCTGCCACGCTGCAGGGCGACCGTCGCGTCGCCCCTAACGTCATGAAGGTGTGCGACTTAGGTCGCAGCCAGCTTTTTGCCGGGAGGAGCCTCTTTCATGACTGCACCCCTGCTAAAACGGAGCGTCGCCGAGCTTATCGGCACGTTCTGGCTCGTACTTGGCGGTTGCGGAGCCGCGGTGTTGGCAGCAAAATTCCCTGGGACCGGTATCGGCTTTGCCGGCGTAGCGTTAGCATTCGGTCTCACGCTGCTGACGATGTGCTATGCCATCGGTCCGATCTCCGGATGCCACATCAATCCGGCGGTCACCGTCGGCATGTGGGCCGGAGGACGCTTTCCGACCACGGACGTGATTCCGTACATCATCGCGCAGGTTATCGGCGGCATTGCCGCGGCCGGATTGTTGTTTGTGATCGCGAGCGGTCAGACCGGTTTTGACGTTCACGCCGGATTCGCATCGAATGGCTTCGGCGATCACTCGCCGGGCGGCTATACGATGCTCGCGTGCGCCGTTTGCGAGATAACCCTAACCGCGATGTTCATCTTGATAATCGCGCTGTCGACCGACAAGCTCGCACCCGCCGGATTCGCCGGCCTGGCGATCGGCCTAAGCTTGACCCTCATCCATCTCGTCAGCATTCCGGTAACCAATACGTCGGTAAATCCGGCGCGCAGCTTGGGACCGGCGCTGTTCGCGCAGGGTTGGGCATTGCAACAGGTGTGGTTCTTCTGGGTGATGCCGCTGATCGGTGCGCTCATCGGCGGTGCCATCTATCGTTATTTAGGAAGCAGCAACGATTAATTCGCGAAGTCTCACCAAGCGCTGAATTAAGAAACGAGCTCCGTAGCCTTGCGGAGCTCGTTCTCACTCTATCCGCGGTCGGAGGGACTCGAACCCCCAACCTACAAGTTCGTAGCCTGTTGCTCTATCCAATTGAGCTACGACCGCGTATTTTTGAGCGCGCCTTCGGCCGCCTCTCGCCCATCCATGGGCTTCGGCGGCACTTGCACATCCTGTGCTTCGGAGAGAGAGGGATTCGAACCCTCGATACGACTTTACATCGTATAACGGTTTAGCAAACCGCCGCCTTCAGCCGCTCGGCCATCTCTCCGCGACGACGCCGCCCACTATACCACAAACGAGCCCAGCCTCCTACGACGCCGGCGCAGCGGGGTCGGTCGGCGCTTGTTCGTCGACGAACTCGGCTTGTACCGGCGCGCCTGTAGCGGTTGCGGCTTTCGGCATCGGCGCGTTCGGCGCGAGCACGACCGGCTGCCTCGAAGTGGTGCCGCGACCGAAGAGCGCATCGAATCCCAATGCACGTCCGGTGGGCAGCACGAAGTTCAGCGCCGACGCGGCGAAGGTTAGCCCGTCGAGGCTCGACCAGCCGTGAAGCGACGACGTCTCATTTTGTGCCAGCATGTAATTGGCGCTCAGGAACATTCCGCCTAGTCCGCCCAGGCGCGTGACCAGGCCGAGCAGCAGCGATATACCGACCAGTGCTTCACCGAAGCGCACCGCTTGAGCGAAGATCGCGATGTTGGGCTGCACGACATTTGCCAGAAAGACGTGATACGGGCCACCGGTAGCGGCGACCGCATCGGCGACCACTTTGGTCATAAACCCGCTCGGCGGCAAGAACATGTCTTGTTGCGTGAACTTCGGCAGCGCATGGCCTATCCAAAACACCCCGAGAAAGATGCGAAAGATTGCTAGCCAAAACGCGTACGTACGACTGCTCGCAAGCATCAAGCGAAGGCCTCCTGTGGTATGCAGAGTGACTCGATTAGGGCTGCAACGTCGTAAGCCGCATTCGGCTTGGCGATCCGTTCGATCGCAACCGACATGCGGTTGCGCCGGGCGCCGTCACGCAGCAGGTCGCGAACGAGCCGGCTTAGGTCGTTCGAGGTTCGAGCACGCACCGCCGCGTGATTCTCGGTCAGATACCGCACATTACGTTCTTCCTGCCCGGGCAGCGGCTTAAACAGAATCATCGGCACGCCGGCGACCAATGCCTCGGATGTGGTCAATCCTCCCGGCTTGGTCAGCAGCAAGTCGGCGGCGTGCATGTACTCGTCGACGTTGTCCACGAACCGCACCACGCGAAGCGGGTAGCCGATACCGTTGGCGGCCTCCAACACGCGTTTCTCCAAGCGCCGGTTGCGCCCGGCAACCACGACCGCACAAACCGGCACCGGCGCGCCCTCGAGAGCGCGCATCATCCGCTCCAACGGCCCTAAACCCAAACCTCCGCCCATCATCAGAATGACGTGACGGTCCAGCGGCAGCCCCAGGCGCAGGCGCAAGCCGTCGCGCGATTCCGCCCGGCGCGCAAAACGTGGATGGACCGGAATTCCGGTGACGCGAATGCGGTCGGCACGAATACCGCGGGCAATCATCGTCTTGCGCATCGCGTCGGTCGCAACTGCATAACCGTCCACGTTGTCGTGCATCCAAAAGGCGTGTACGGCAAAGTCGGTGACGATGCCGACCACCGGCGGCGAATCGTCGTAGAGCTTCTTATACTCGGCCATCGCTCCGCAAGGAAACGCGTGCGTGCAGACGACGACGTCGGGTCGCTCGATCTCCATCAGCGGACGCAGGTTGCCGGCGGTGAACTGATGCGCCCAGGTGCGAAATGGACCCACTTCGGTGGCGCGCTCGGCGCGACCGTAGATGTAGCGATACATCTGCGGAATCGTCTTCACCATCTGCAGGTAGCCTTCGGAGACTACCCGTGAGACGACCAGTGCGGCGTACTTGTACGAATCGATCACCCGGGTGTGAACGCCCGGGTCGCGCTCGCGCAGCGCGGCGCAGACGGCGTTGGCCGCCGACACGTGTCCGACGCCGACGTTCGCTGAAAGAAAGAGGACGCGAATGGGTTACGTCCCCTCTTCGCCGGCTTCTTCGGCGAACGCAATGAAGTCGTCCAGAACTTCCTGCGCGAGATCGTCGTCCTCTAGCAAGTTACCCTCGATATCGGTGACGATGAACTCTTGCTCCGCATCTTCATCTTCCGGTTCGTGCATGAGCACGGCGTACGAGCGCTTGTCGCGCGGATCTTCTAAGACGCCCACGACTTCAAACGGCAGCTCCTCTCCGTCCTTGGTTTGAATGTAGAGCTTCTCTTTGAGCTCCAGCGGCCCGCGTTGGCCGGCTTCGCCGTTACTGCTCGCCATGGCGACTCCTATTTCAAGTATTTCGCGACGTTCGCATTGTGCTCGGCCAGCGTCCTGGCAAAAGCGTGATGTCCGTCGCCCTTATACACGTAGTAGAGATAATCGGTGTGCGCCGGATTGAAGGCCGCCTCCAGCGAGGCGCCGCCGGGATTGGCGATCGGCGTGGGCGGCAGCCCCAGATGGGTGTACGAGTTGTAGGGGGAGTCGATCTTCAGATCCGCAAACGACAGCTCCGTCTTGTGCTCGGGCAACGCGTATTCGATCGTGGCATCGACTTCCAACGGCATCCCTAGCCGCAAGCGATTGTAATAAACGCCGGCCATCAGCGCGCGCTCGTCCGGCGCCTGTGCTTCGCGCTCGATCAACGACGCGATCGTCACCACTTGTGGAACGGTCATCTGCAAGGCCTTGGCGCGCTTGCGTGCATCCTTGGGCAGCGACGCAAAGAATTGCGTCGTCAAGATGCGCTCGACTTGTTCCGGCGAAGCGCCCGTCGGAATCAAGTAGGTCGATGGAAAGAGGAAGCCTTCCAAACTCTTCGTGCGGACGCCGCCGGCCACGATGCTGTCGTGCAAGAACGCATCCTCGAACGTACCGGCATCACCGATGCCGGCGTCGGCCAGCCGCTGCGCCATCTGCTTGGCGGTGTACCCTTCGGGGAACGTCACCCAAACCGCCACCTGCGCGCCGCCGTGCAATAGCTGCTCCAAGACCGCACTCTGCGTTTGGTGCGGCGCGAAACGGTACTCGCCCGCATGCACCGCCGCATCGGCGTGGCGGAGCTGGCCGAGGATGCGAAACGTCAACGCGTTGCCGATCACGCCCTTCTGGGCGAGAAGCGAGGCGACTTCGGCGAACGACGAACCTTGCGGAACGATGAGCTGCGTGCTCTGCGCCGGCGAGCGCGCGTCCACGTGCACGACGTAGTAGAACGCACCAGCGGCGCCGGCGACGGCGAGTACCACTGCAACGAACAGCGCGCGCAGAAGCTTCATCATCGGTTCGCTCGCGTACGCCGCCGCGCCAAGAACGCCTCCAGAATCAACGCCGCAGCCATTTTGTCTACCACCTGCTTGCGTTTGGCGCGCGAGACGTCGGCGGCAATGAGCGTCTTGGTCGCCTGCGCGGTCGTCATGCGCTCGTCCACGCGATGGATGGTACCAGGAAAGACGTCTTTCAGCCGTTCGACGAACACGTCCAGCTTCTCGGCAGCGAGGCCACGCTCGCCGCGCAGGGTTATCGGATCGCCGACTACCAGCTCGTTCGCATCGTACTCATCAAGGTATTCGCGGACTTTCGCAAGGTCGGCTCGCAGCGAGGTACGCTCGATCGTTCCAACCGGCAGCGCAAAGCTTTCGCCGGGATCGCTCACGGCGACGCCGATGCGCTTGGTGCCGACGTCCAAGGCGAGAACGGTACTCACGCCGGCCTTACAAACTGGGCGGCATGCGAGCCGGCGCGGATGCGCCGGCCGAGGTGATGGCTGATCAGGTGATCGATGGCTTCGGCGACGTGCGGCCGGGCGCGAATCACGGCACCTTCTCCTTTTGGAGCGGCCAGCGACGCAAAGTTCGCCAGATCCTGCGCATCGAGTAGCAACGCGTTGCGCCAGCGCTCGCGACACTCTTCTCCGGCGAGTCCTCCCGATTCGTCATCCACCCACGCGGCGCCGTCGAGAGCCACCTGACAACGCACGCAGCGATCCGCCGGCGGCGCTAGGCCGAGCGCGTGCAAGAAACGCAACTCGAAGCGCGGCACCAGCGCCATCGGATCGTCCGAGGCGGCGATTGCGCGCAGCGCGCGGCGCAGCAACGCATACACGTCGGGCACCGG
>JBPYDW010000128.1:0-4705 GCA_051986335.1 Vulcanimicrobiaceae bacterium
CATCGGCCCGCTTAACGACGACGGGGTCGGCTACCGCGCGCATCGCATCTGGGACGATCCGCTGGTCTATCGCGTGGAGAGACCGTGAAGTTTCGTTTCGCCTACGTCGCCGGTTTGGCCGGAGCGTTGCTGGCCTGGGCCTTCTCGCATGGCCGTTCGACTCCGTACAACAACTACGTTTTGTTTGCCGACGCTTTGCTGCACGGTCATCTTTGGATTAACTGGCCGGGTCCCTATATCGACGCGGTCGCCTACAACGGCGTACGCTACATCGTCAACGATCCGGTACCAGCGCTGTTCATTTTGCCGGCCGTTGCGATCTGGGGTACGGCGGCCAACCAAACGCTACTGGCCGTCGTTCTCTGCGGCGTAGCGACCGGCGCGGCGTGGGAGTTGTGCGAGCGGTTGGGCTGCGACGCCGATACTACCGCGTGGCTAACGGCCTTCATGTTAGCCGGCACCTGTCTGCTGTGGTGTTCCATGTTGGGCGACGTTTGGTTCGTCGCCCAGACATCGTGCGCTGCCATGATGCTGCTGGCGCTGTGCGAGATGGCCGGAAAGAATCGTACGTGGTTGGTGATGCTGCTCTATGCGGCCGCGATCGGTTCGCGCTTCACCGTCGTCATGGCGTTGCCGGTAATGCTCTACCTCACGCTGTCGGGCGGCCTGCTGGCCGAGCGCCCAGCCTTTGAGCGCGGAGCGGCGCTGCTGCGCCGCATCGGTGGTGCGGCGGCGGTCCTCGTTCCGTCCATCGCGTTGTGGATGACGTACAACGTTCTGCGCTGGGGCGTGCCGTGGGACTCGGGCCACACGCTCTTCTACCATCAGGATGCGATCGGCTCGCCGACCGGTTCGCCATTCTCGCTCGATCACGTCGGCTATCAGCTGTGGTCGTTCTTCGTGCAGTATCCGGATTTCAGTAGCCAATATCCGTACGGCAAACCGTCGTTCTCCGGCGTGGCGATCACCTGGACCAGCCCGGCGCTGCTGCTGGCGTTTCTCGCCCGCAAGCCGCTGCACGTCGTCATCGCGCTGTGGGCGTCAATTCTGCTCGCCGCCGGACCGAACTTGCTGTACTACGTGAACGGCTACGCGCAGTTCGGGATGCGTCACGCGCTCGATTTCGAACCGTTCGCGCTAGCGCTGATGGCGCTCGGCGTGCGCCGCAAGTTGCCGGTATGGGGCTATCCGCTCTTGCTGATCAGCATCGCCGTTTCAACCTGGGGTTGCTGGTATTGGAATGTATTTGTTCGAACAGCCAATTGAGCGAAGGTCAGATGAGTGGGGGTCAAACGTATGTTTAAAGACCAGGTGGCGATAGTTACCGGCGGCACGCGCGGCATTGGCGCCGCGATCACCCAGGCGCTGGCGGCTGAGGGCGTGCGCGTAGCGGCGGGGTACAACCGGGGTCGCGAGACGGCCGAACAGCTTCAGGAATCGCTGCGAAGCCAAGGCAAGACGATCTCCATCCACCAGGGCCGGGTCGACGATCCGGCCGATTGCCAGCGTGTGGTTGCCGAGACGCTGGCGACCCACGGGCGTATCGATTACCTGGTGAACAACGCCGGTGTCACCGTCGACAAGACCGTGCGCAAGATGACCTTCGACGATTGGCACAACGTTCTCGACGTCAACTTGTTCGGCGCATTCTGCATGACGAAGGCCGTGCTCGAACACATGCTCGAGCGAAAGACCGGGCGCATCGTCAACATCAGCTCGGTGATCGGGCAGACCGGCAACATCGGTCAGGCCAACTACGCCGCGTCGAAAGCCGGGCTCTTCGGCCTGACCAAGAGTCTCGCGCTGGAAACCGCGCAGCGGGGTATCACCGTCAACTGCGTCGCCCCCGGCTTCATCGAAACCGAGATGGTAGCCTCGATTCCGGCCGAGGCACTGGCAAAAGTGGTCGAGCGGATCCCGCAGCGCCGCCTGGGCCGGCCCGAAGAGATCGCGCGCGTCGTCAAGTTCTTGCTCGACGACGACTCCAGTTACATCACCGGCGCCGTCTTTTCGGTCAACGGCGGCCTCGACATGTCATAGCAACCGGAGCACCTTGATGCTCTGCCATTGTCCGACGCGCCCTAGGGCCGAGTGACGAAGTTCCATCGCGGCACCACGTCGCTGCGTAGCGCGCGGCTGGGGTTCCTCGCAAGACCGCTCGTCGCCTCACGTCCTGTTCGGAGCAGTCGCTTTCGCGCATCCTGCGCGCGACTGCATGCCTCCATCCTTGGAGTCGATCCTACTGCGCCACTTTTCGCGCAAAACCAAGTTTTGAAATTCACCTCCTGTGATAGCGCGAAAAGCTGGAGCTCTTGCTCGGAACCCCAGCCGCGCGCTGCGCAGCGCCTTGGTGCCTCGCCAACTAATCGGGACGCGGCCTGGGAGCGAGTGACAAGTTCCACGCGCGCTCCGACGAGCGCGGGCTTTGCGCAGGATGCGCAACTTGGTTCAGAACTTCGTTCGCCCGCTGCCGGCTACCGGACATCCTGTGCTTCGCCGGCACTTGTCCATCCATGGACTTCGCGAGCGGCGCGAGTAGGATCGACTCCATGGATGGAGGCATGCAGTCGCGCGCAGGATGCGCAAAAGCGACTGCCCCGAACAGGAGGTGAGGCGACGAACGGCGCGATGGAACTTCGTCACTCGCTCCTACGGCGTGTCCCGACGATGGCAAGGGCACCGGATGCGCGCGAAGGTGAGTCCTGTGCGAACGCGGGGCGTACAATCTCTTAAGGCGGGATAATAGGATACTTAAGGCTTGCTAGGTAAATCTAGCGCCTATATGACCACCACACTTTTGGAAACACGCGTCGGCATCGTTACCGGCGGCTCGCGCGGCATCGGCGGCGCCATCACCAGACTTCTCGCGCAGGACGGCGCCCGCGTCGCGGTCGTCGGGCTGCCGATCGACCGCGAGCGCACCGAACGGCTGCGGTCCTCGCTCAACGGAACGGCGCCGCAGATCGATTTTTTTGAAGGCGACGTCGGCGACTTCGAGCGTTGCAAGAAGGTCGTCAACGCAATCATCGAGCGCTACGGACGACTCGATTTTCTGGTTAACAACGCCGGCATCACCGCCGACCATACGGTCCCGAAAATGACGATCGAGGAATGGCAAAACGTCCTCAACGTCAATCTTTCCGGACCGTTTTTCATGATCAAAGCGGCGCTCGATCATATGATCGAGCGCAAGTTCGGCCGCATCGTCAACATCAGCTCGGTCGTTGGCTTGAGCGGCAACTTCGGTCAAGCCAACTATGCGGCGGCCAAATCCGGACTCTTGGGATTGACCAAGACGGTCGCGCTGGAAGTTGCCAACAAGGGCATCACCGTCAACGCGGTAGCACCGGGATTCATCAATACCGAGATGGTGCAAGCGATGCCGCGGGCCGCGATCGAGGCGGCGATCGCTAAGACTCCCGAACGCCGTTTGGGCGAACCCGAGGAGGTCGCGCGCGTGGTGCGCTTTCTGCTCGACGAAACGAGCGCCTACATTACCGGCGCGGTGTTCAACGTCAACGGCGGATGGTACATGTGATCGCTACACCGATGCCTGCAGAGGATCTGCAATACGGACTGGACGTCACCGGCCTCGACATCGCATCGCTCGGCGAAGCGCTGCGCTCGGTCTTTACCGAGGTTGCCGGCGATCCCATGCGTATGGGAACGCTGATGGCGAGCTTCTCCATCGCTCAGCAGACGGCTGCGCTCAACATGGTGCGCCGGCTCAACGGTGAGACGGTTGCGCCATCCGCGGTCGAAAACGGCGACCGGCGCTTTGCCGACGAGGCCTGGCGAACCAATCCGTTCCTGGCCGGGCTGCTCGAAAATTATGCATCCTCGTGCAACCTCGCGCTCTCGCTGGTCGAATCGTCGCGCTTACCCGAAGCGACGCGGCGCAAGGCGCGCTTCGCGATGAAGATGCTCAACGATGCGTTGGCACCGAGCAACGTGCCGTGGCTGAATCCGGCCGTGGTCAAGGAGGCGATGAACACCGGCGGTGCGAGCTTGTTTCGCGGGATGCAGACGTTCATGGAAGACGCGCGCGACAACCACGGGATGCCGCGTCAAGTCGACGCGTCGTCCTTCAAACTGGGCGTAAATGTCGCTGCAACACCGGGCCGCATCGTCTTTCGCAACGAGTTGATCGAGCTGATCGCCTACGAGCCCCAGACGCCGCAGGTGCATGCCATTCCACTGCTGTGCAGCCCGCCTTGGATCAACAAGTACTACATCATGGATCTGGCGCCCGGCCGTTCCTTCATCGAGTGGGCAATTCGTCACGGCCATCAGACCTTTGCGATCAGCTATCGCAATCCCGATGCGACCATGGTGGATCTCCTGATGGACGATTACCTGCGTCTGGGATTACTGCAGGCGCTCGACAAAGTTGAAGAGATCACCGGTTCACCGCGGACCAACATCGCGGCGCTGTGCTTGGGTGGTACGTTGGCGCTGATTTTTCTTGCCTATTTAGCGGCGCACGGCCAAGGTTCGCGAATCGGATGCGCCACGTTGACGAACACCTTGATCGACTTCAGCGAGCCGGGCGATCTCGGCGTCTTCACCGACGAGACGACGATCGAGCGACTGGAAGCGCGGATGAACGAACGCGGTTACCTGGAGTCCAGCGAGATGTCGGGAACGTTCGATTGGATGAGAGCCAACGATCTCATCTGGAACTACGTCGTCAACAACTGGTTCA
>JBPYDW010000129.1:0-2254 GCA_051986335.1 Vulcanimicrobiaceae bacterium
TTGCAACGTCCAATGCCGGTCGCAATCGATGGCGCCGACGAGGTTGCGCCCGATCGATCGATGACGAAAGGGGGCGGCGGCGCGCTCTTTCGCGAGAAGACGGTCGCGCTGGCATGCGAGCGCTACATCGTCGTCGTCACCGAGCCAAAGCTCGTCCCGCAGTTAGGCGCGTTTCCGCTTCCGGTCGAGATCGTACCGTTCGCGGCCCCATGGGCGAAACGTGAAATCGAGGGGCACTTTCGCGAGATTGCGGTTTGCGTGCGTGGAACCGATCAACGGCCGTTCGTTACCGATAACGGCAACTGGATTTTCGACCTGCATTTCGGTCGAATTCCCGATCCGCGCAGCCTCGACGAAAAGTTGCGCGCTATCTACGGCGTCGTTGCAACCGGACTGTTTTACGGGCTTGCTGACGAAGTGCTCGTTGGCGAGGCGAGCGGCACCGTTAGGTCTCTCTAATACAACGGCGAAGCCGGCCGTCGATTGGGCGCTGCCGGGCGGAGGACCAGCGTGCCCGATGCGCTGCGCCGGATCGCGGCGGGACTGAACGGGAGCGGTTGTAGCGAGCCTTCGACCCAAGCCCGCGAGAGATCGGTGTAGTGCTGTGAACCCGGTTCGCCGGACTCACCGCTGGGAATCGTAATCCCGCCACGATCCCAATCGCCGACATCCCACACCGCGCGGAATCCTTGACCGAAACCGGGCTCCTGCAGACGAATGGTATATTCGTCTCCCGCTCCCGGGAGCCACGCTCCGTTGAGAAAAGCAAAGTTCATTGGAGCCAGCGGGTGCTCGATACGCATGCCGCCGGCATCTCGCCAAAAACGGCGATCGTGCGCTGCAAACGAGAGCGCTCCCTCAAGGTCTTGCTCGAGCCCGAGCTCCGGCGAGCCCCTTCGAAGTTCGTTGAGCCGCGCAGTCAGCGCAACGGGTTCTTGGAAAAGCTCGAGACGAAACGCGTGTTCTATCGCTGCGGCGCGGGAACCCGGATCGTAGCGCCCGTTCCAGGCGTCGAGCAACGCCAGCGACGTTGCGTCGCCGTCTTGCACGTGATGAGTTCGCGCGAATCGCGCGGCGTCGCGAGCGATCTCCAAGTCGATTGGAGAGAGCGTGTCGAGTTGCATCTGCGCAAAATAAGGCACGTTATAGCGCCGCCGCATGTGGAGTAATTCCGCGATGCGATAGGCACGATACGGCGGCTCGAATTGAGCCGATAAGCGATACGGGTAGCCGGCACCGTACGCTTTGTTGTTCGCCGATAGAAGGACCGCGTCGCGCGCGGGCTTGCGCCCTGGAAGCTGGGCAAACGCAAGTGGAGCGAACGTTGTGCACAGCTCTCGCGCTGCATGCACGTGCCTTCCCCATGCAGGATCGTTGGGCACGAGTCCCGCTACGTGGTAGGCAACGTCGCCGCCGCGGTCGGCTAGCACGAAGTTCTGCGGCGAGCCGCGGTACTGCGAGAGTATCCGCAGCCCCTCGCCGACGTTCTGGGCCCGGTCGAGCGCAAGCGCGGTCGCAATCGTGGAGCGGCTCTCGGCATAGATCGGCCAACGCACCAGCGCAATCGACGATCGATCGTTGTCATCCGGAACGGAGAACTCGCGCGCGGTGCGATAGTACGCGACGCTGACATCATGCGCGAACCGAACGTGGAAGCGCTCCATTACCCAGGGCGCTCGGCGCAGGCGTCCCGCACGGAAGACGCTGGTGGTCGCCATCTCCGCATTGGTGGATGCCCAAGCAAGCCGATCGTTGTGCCCAAGAATGACCCCGGGAAGCCCGGGAATCGTCGCACCGGCTGCGTGCAGCCCCGGTGCTTGAATGTCGACGAGGTACCATATCCCCGGAATCGTCACGTCGAGGTGTGGATCGTTTGCGAGCAGGGCGCGACCGTCGACGGTTCGGGCGCCGCCTGCGGCCCAGGCGTTGCTGCCGATCGGCGCTCGTAATGAATGCGCCGCGACATCAGGCTCGGAACAATCGCGTGGCCCCGCTCGCGCGGGCGCAGCGCTGCGACGTCCGTCGATAGCGACGTCGTAGCGAGGATCGGACAATGGGACGAGCTGATCGAAGCAGCGCGCTCCGCGTTCTCGCCAAATTGCGTCGCGCGCGAAGATCGCGTGCCACGAGTCGGCGAGTTCGAGCGAAGCGACGATTGAGACGGCGAGAGAATCCTTCGGCGTCCAGGGCGCCGGACGATAGAGCAGCATGCGGAACTCGACGGGAAGCGGCTGCATCGCGGCGGCGGCGTTGA
>JBPYDW010000130.1:0-2184 GCA_051986335.1 Vulcanimicrobiaceae bacterium
ACCAGCTTCCACAGCGCAAACACCGGACAGATCTCCGGCCGCCCCGGATCGCCACGGCGAATTTTCAACGGGTCGGTAACCATGGCGCGAACTTTTTTCGCCGTCGTCTCCTCGTCGTCGCCGATCATGATCGCGTTGTCGTAGGATTTCGACATCTTGCGCCCGTCGATGCCGGGTACTTCGGGTGCGGGCGAAAACGTCGGCTTCGGCTCGATAAGGATCTCCTCGCCGTCGCCGTACAGGTGGTTGAAGCGGCGAACTACTTCGCGCCCGAACTCGAGGTGCGCCAGTTGATCCCGGCCGACCGGAACCAGCTGACCCTTTACCGCCGCGATATCGGCGAGCTGCAGCAACGGATAGCCTAAGAAACCATACGTCGCGATCGCCTGCCCGAGCACGTCGATCTGACTCTTGAAGGTCGGCACCCGCTCCAGCCACGAGATCGGAACGATCATGCCGAGCAGCACTTGCAGCTCGCTGATCTCCGGGACCCCCGATTGAAGGAAGAACGTCGAACGCACCGGATCCACGCCGGCCGCCAGCCAGTCGATCACCATCTCCAGCCGCGCGTCGCGAATTTTCTGCGGATCGGCGTAGTCGGTGGTAAAGCCGTGCAAGTCGGCAATTTCAAAGAACGCGTCGGCCGAGTCGCAGTAGGCCACCCATTGGTTGAGGACGCCAAAGAGATGTCCCAGATGAAGGTTGCCGCTCACGCGCATGCCTGACATCACGCGCGGTTTCGTAACGATCGATTGCGCCGTCATGGTCGGGACACCGATTCAACGCGTCGGGCCGATGTCATCTGCTAGAAGGCGGTGTGCAGGCCGCCGAATTCGAACCGTGCCGCGATGCGCTGCGACGTAAACTCGCGCGCCGCTCGCACGGCATCGTGCAACGCCGCGCCGCGGGCCAGCTCGCAGGCCAGCGCTATTGCTAGGACGCAGCCGGCACCGCGCATCGCCGCGTAGCGTTTCCCAACGAAGAGCTCGACGCCGCCGGCATCGGCGAGTGCGTCGACCGGATCGCCTCCGAGGTGACCGCCCTTTAGCAAGACCGCCGCAGCCCCGCGCTCGCGCAGGCGCGCAGCCGACTCGGCGAGCGTAACGTCGTCGACGCGGGCGACGCCGAGGAGTCGTGCGGCTTCGTCGAGGTTCGGCGTCAGTATAACTGAAGGGAGCGCCGCGATCTCGCGCACCACTGCCAAGGCCTCACCGTCCAGGAACTCACCGCCCAGCGTCGCAGCGATGACCGGATCGACGACCGCCGGCGTTTTGGGATACGCCGCGATAAACTCCGCTACGATGCGGGCGTTGGGTGCTCCAACCAGCGCACCGACGCGAAGCGCGGCGACTTTCTCTATCGGCAGCGCATGGAGTTGCGCGCGCAGCATTCCCTGCGAAACCGGCTCGACCGCGTGCAGCCCGTGCGCGTCTTGCGCGCTTACCGCTGCCACGACGCAGAGCAGCCGAACGCCATAAACGCCGGCGACCTGCTGATCCAGGCCGAGGCCGGCAACGTTCCACGGATGGGTGGTGCCGATCGAAGCTACCGTCGCGCTCACGGCCGCGCTTCCCACCGCGTAACCAGCTGCGCCGCCGCCAGCGTTGGGTCCGCTGCATCGGCGATCGCCGCAATCACTGCGGCCATCGCCACGCCGCTTTCACGCACGCTTGCGATATTGTTCGCGACGATGCCGCCGATCGCGGCGACAGGCAAACGCGTGGCCGCCGCCACTTCTTTCAATCCGGCGATGCCGATCGGCGCGCCCGCGTCATCTTTCGACGCGGTTGCGTAGACCGGTCCCACACCCGCATAGTCGGCGTCGTTTGCATCGGCCCGGCACGCTTCGGCAATCGTCCCGCAGGAAAGACCGATCAGCCGCTCGCCCAGAGAAGGGCGCACCGCCGCGACCGCAGCGAAGCCTTCGTCGTCGGGGCCCAAATGGACGCCATCGCAATCGAAATCGCACGCCATTCGCCAGTTGTCGTTGAGGACCAGCAACGCGCCGCGCGTTCGCGTGAGGTCGCGCAACGCGCGCAGGGTTTCGCCGCGAATGCCCGCCTTGGCGCGGTATTGTACGATGCGAACGCCGGCGGCGAGCGCAGCTTGCGCGATCCGCACGCAATCGGCACCCTCGTTGACGATGCAATAAACGCCGTGCAACAGCGCGCGGCGCTGCGCGCG
>JBPYDW010000131.1:0-2166 GCA_051986335.1 Vulcanimicrobiaceae bacterium
AGCGCCGCCATTTGCGCCATCGTGTTACGCAACACACGTGCAGCGACCGGGTGGCGCTCTGCGTGGTAAGTATCTAGCAGGCTCTCCGGCGACGTCCGATTGACGACCTGGGCCAGCTTCCATCCTAGATTTATCGCATCTTGCACACCGATGTTTAGGCCCTGTCCGCCCACCGGGGGATGCACGTGCGCGGCATCGCCGGCCAGCAGCACGCGTTTGTCGCGGTATGCCGCGGCCTGCCGACACACATCGGTGAACCTCGAGATCGAAGTCGGAGTGTTGATCCCGTAGTCAGTCCCGTACACCGCGGTGAGCGCCTCGCTGAGATCGCGCAGAGTAGGTTCATCGCCGATTCGGAGGTGTTGTTCGGTCACCAGAACTCGGAGCGGCCCATCAGCCTCCGGCCTGCCGATGCCATGCACGCCAATGGGGTCGCGCCTCGTTCCGAATTCCGGCTCTTCAGCCATCTCGACTTCGGCGATCAGGCTGCTCGCAGTCGGGGCCCATCCCGGGAATTCAATGCCGGCTGCTCTACGCACCAGACTGCGTCCTCCGTCGCAGCCGACGAGATATTGCGCTCGCATCGACTGGCCATCGGACAGCTCGACGTCGACGCCACTGTGGTCCTGCGCGAAGCCCGTCACTTCACGTGCACGGTAGATCGGTACCGCGAGCTCGCCGATCCAGCCCGCCAGTATTCGCTCGATATGTTTCTGCCATAAAGCGAGCACGTAGTTGTGCCGCGTTGGAAAGTCGCTAATGTCTAAAGTGATCCAGGCGAAGCCCACTGTTTGAAAGACCTTGCCCTCGCAGAGGAACCGATCGGCGATTCCGCGCTGATCCACCGCCTCGATCGTGCGTGAGTGCAGACCCCCTGCGCGCGAGCCGTTGAGGTCCTGGCCGGCTCGCCGCTCCACGATCGCAACGTCAACGCCCGCCAACGCCAACTCGCCCGCCAACGTCAGCCCCGTCGGACCTCCTCCGGCGATGAGTACCGCATGCTCGACCATCGCCAGATTGTACGGCAGAGTCCCCGGCTTGCCGCAAGCCCCGGGTCGTGCCTTATAATAGAAGTGGAAGACGCGTCGTCATCTCAGAACGGCGCGACCGAGGTCTTGCTTGCGATCGCTCACATTGCGCCGGCCACCAAGACTCTCATTTATCGTGACGTACAAGCTCGCGATACCGAAAGCAAGTCACGATGTGGTCGTTGACCATGCCCACGGCCTGCATGTGCGCATAGCAGATCGTCGTTCCAAAAAAAGTGAACCCCGCCTTCTTCATCGCTTTACTCATCGCGTCCGATTCGGGAGTCGATGCTGGAATCTGTGAAAGGCTCGTCCGGCGATTGACGATAGGCTTTCCGCCGACAAACTTCCACATGAAATCGCTAAGCGTGCTGCCGCTCTCGCGAAGCGCGAGATAAGCTTTAGCGTTTTGTATTGTGCCCTCGATCTTTCTGCGGTTTCGAATGATCGCCGCGTTGCGCATAAGAGAGTCGAGTTTCCGGCGATCGAAGCGCGCGATTCGAACGGGATCGAAGTCGGCAAATGCCGCGCGGTAGGCCTCCCGGCGGCGCAGGATCGTCATCCAACTCAATCCGGCTTGTGCACCTTCCAAGGTCATGAACTCGAAAAGGCGCCGATCATCGTGCACGGGAGCGCCCCACTCTTTATCATGATACTGGACCATTAGCGGGTCTTCACCAACCCAGTCGCAGCGGATCAATTTTGTACTCAAATTCGGACTCCAAGGAGATGTCGCGCATCCACTTGATTATTGCTACGAATAGGAGTATACCAGAATCCTCCCAGTTAACGGCGGAGAAAAAACTGTGAACAATGACGAATCAATTACTGCGCTCATAGTCGTCGATCCTTATAACGATTTCATCTCAAGCGTGTCATGAACGAGCTCAAAGGACAGACTGTCGTCGTTATCGGCGGCACTTCGGGTATTGGGCTTGAAACGGCCCGCCAAGCGCGCGCGGCCGGCGCAGACCTCGTGCTCACCGCACGCTCGCCGGGACGGCTCGCGAGCGTTGCCGGTGAGTTGCAGGTTCGCCAAACTGCTGCCTTCGATGCAGCCGACATGGGTCGGCTCGAACAATTTTTCAAAGACTTGCCCAGTCCCGTCGATCACGTCATGCTAACCGCCGGCGGCCCA
>JBPYDW010000132.1:0-4013 GCA_051986335.1 Vulcanimicrobiaceae bacterium
GCGCGCTTTAAGCGCGGTGCATCGTTACCGGTGGAGGACGAGCGAAGCGCCGGCTAGCCGCAATGCGGCCCTTTCCGAAGGCCCGGCGTTCGTAACGGCGTGGCGCGAAGGCCAAGGCACGCGGCGCGAAGGCCAGCGTGCAGAAGACGACGGCGATGTGCGCGAGCCAGCGAACCGCGGCACGCGCGATAAAGAAAATGAGGACGGCTGCGCAGGCGAGTGCTGCGACCACGGCAAGCAGCGGAAGTCCCTCGTGGCGCGGTTCCGCCGCCTCGATGAGCGCGTACCAAAAGCCGGTGGCGCCGGCGAGCGGAACGATTCCGGGAAGGCGGCTCGAAAGGCGCGCTGCCAAAATTGAGCCGCCGCATTGGAAGCGCGTCGCCGCGAGGGCGAGCGATCCGAAGAAAACGAGGCCCCCAAGCGCCGCGGCCAAGGCGCCGCTTAAAAATAGGTCTTGCAAGCTGCCGCCCAGCTGGTGGCTTTGGCCAAACAACAGCATGTGGGCGACGATAGCGGCGGGTATCCCGAGCGCCAAGGCGCCGGGCAACTCCCGGGGTCTCATTTCGGGTTCAAAGTTCCCGTCTGGGCAAGGGGTTGCCTTGAGGCGGCGTCCAATACTCGGGGCCCTCCCCCCTTGGCCAACGCCTAGGGTGGGGGATTCGTTACCCGAATCGCAATTTTTCTGGAGACCATGTACGCTCGTCTGCCCGTCGAGAATGCCGACACGGTGAGTCTGGTGTGCGCGCTGCTCGTGCGCTTCCCGGAGCTTGCCTCAATTCGATCGTTGCCGGGCGAAGGTACAGTGCGCCTCACGTTGGCGGTGAAGTCGCGGCTCGACCGTGCCGGACAGGCAGCGCTGCGGGACAGCGTCGACGATCACGTGGCCGGTTTCCTGATGCTCGACAAGGACGAGCCGGTCACCGTCGCCGTCGAGTGCGACAGCGACCGCGCGATGTCGTTCGTCCACGTGACCCGCGATCTCGAAACGTTCAGCAAGAACGAGCTGGAGATGCTGGTTGCGCTGTTTTCGCAGCGATTCGGCGAGGCGCTGGTCCGCAACCCGATCCCTGACGACCGCGCCGATGACGATCCGGCGGCGCAAGACGAGATCGCCGAGTACGCGGTCGAGTCGCTTCGCGACCCCAAGCAGTCCAAGAGCTTGGTCGGCTTCCGCGAAGAGAAGCGCGTTCTCGTCTACTTCCTCAAAGCGAAGAAAGCGAAGGCCCCGGGTCGCCGCTAGTTAATTTGCTGCTTGTCGGTGACGTGGTCGGCTCACCCGGCCGCGAAACGCTCAAGCGCTGCCTCCCCATGGCCCGCGAGCGCTACGATATCGCGGCTTGTATCATCAACGGCGAAAATGCCGCGGCGGGCTTCGGACTGACGGCACAGACGGCCGACGAGCTCTTTGCCGACGGTGTGGATTTTATTACCAGCGGCAACCACATCTTCGACAAGCGCGAGTTCAAGACGTATATGGAAACGTCGAACCGGGTGATTCGGCCGGCCAACTATCCGCCCGGCGTCCCCGGAAGCGGCTTCGGATATTTCGAAGCGGGCGGCGTCACCGTCGGCGTGCTCAATCTCATGGGTCGCACGTTCATGCCCCCGGTCGACGATCCGTTCCGGGTGGCGGATGAAGCTCTTACGACGTTGCGCGCGCGAGCGAAGGTCATCATCGTCGATATTCACGCCGAAGCCACGTCGGAGAAAGTTGCCCTCGGCCAGTACCTCGACGGTCGAGTTTCCTGCGTCTACGGGACGCACACCCACGTGCAGACCGCCGACGAGCAGATCCTTGAGAATGGCACTGCCTACCTGAGCGACGTGGGAATGACCGGCCCCAGCGACGGGGTGATCGGCATGGAGGCCGGCGCCGTGCTGGCCCGCTTCCGCTTTGGGATCTCGGACCGCTTTGCCGTCCAAAAGGCCGGCCCGCGCCAGTTCTGCGCCGCGGTCGTGAACGTTGACTCGGAGAGCGGCCGGGCAAGCGGCATAACCCGCATCTTCCAGCGCAACCTAGCGTAGGGCCGTCACGTGAAGCCTGGCCCGGTCGTTCGCCGAAGTACCAGTGGCCATGGACGACGCGCAACACGACGCAGCAGCGCCAGGCTCGTTGAAAGTCTCTGCCAAGAGCAATCCAAATGCGGTTGCAGGCGCGGTAGCTGCGCTTATGCGCGAAGGCCAACCTGCCGAACTACAGGCCATCGGCGCAGGTGCAATTAACCAGGCAGTCAAAGCCGTGGCCATCGCCCGGAGTTACCTTAAAGGAAGCGGCATCGACGTTGTTTGTACGCCGTCCTTTATTACTGTGACGATCGCTGAGGAAGAACGAACGGGCATTGCCCTCGCCGTAGAACGCCGCCACGTTTGATCGTAGACTTTCACTCGCACACTTGCGAAAGCGACGGTACGCTTTCGCCGCAAGCGCTTGCGGATTTCATGGCCGAACGCGGGGTCGAAGCGTTCTCAATCTCGGACCACGACACGCTGGCGGCCTACGGTCGCTTCGCGGCAGCTAACGGCGCGCGCATCATCACCGGAATCGAGATCAACACGACGTGGCGGGATAACGAGGTGCACGTCCTGGGTTACGGCGTGCGAGTAGGCGATGCGGCGTTCGGCGAACTGCTTGCTCGCAATCGTGCCTCGCGGCGACGGCGAGTCGAAAAGATGGTCGCGCAACTGCGGGAAGCCGGCTACGGTGTCTCGATGGACGACATCGAGCGCGAGGCGAACGGCGGTCTATCGTTGGGCCGGCCGCATGTCGGCAAGGCCTTGATTCGCGCCGGTCATTTCGACAACATCGACTCGGTGTTTCGCACGCTATTGTATCGTGGCCGCGCCGGCTACGTCCCGTCTACCTATATTACGCCGCAAGAAGCGATCGACGCGATTCACGCGGCCGGAGGACTGGCCGTGCTCGCCCATCCCGGACGCATACGTGACCGCCGCCTGATCGAGGAGCTGATCTCCCTGGGCATCGACGGTCTCGAGGTGTTCTATCCGCGCCACGATGCGCAGGATATTGCCCACTTTCGCGACATTTGCAAGCGCCACGGTCTGGTTATGACGGCCGGGGCGGACTTTCACGATATTCGCTACAACGCGCGGGGCGTCGGAGTCGACGTGGATCCCCGCGACATTGCGCCTTTCCTGGAGACTGTAGTCGCTTGAACGCTCGTTTAGCTGCCGCCGCGCTCGCCGTCATCTTTCTATCGCCGCAGCTGAGCGCGGCCCAGACTGCGCCGTCGCCGGCACCGTCGATAACGACGACGCCCAGCGCGGGCGGCGTGGCCGTGCGCACCACGCTTTCGAATGGGCTACGCGTCGTACTGCTGCCCGATCGGTTGGCACCGGTGGCGACGACGGTAATGACGTACGGCGTCGGCTCCGACGACGACGACAGCATGCCCGGTCTCGCGCACGCGACCGAACACATGCTCTTCCGGGGAACCAAGGACGTTTCGGCCGGACAGTTTGCCGATATCGCCGCGCGCGCCGGTGCCGAGTACGATGCACAGACGAGCAACTACAGCACGCGCTTCTATTTCAAGCTCCCGTCGGCATACGTTCCCGTCGCATTGCGCCTGGAAGCCGACCGAATGAACGGGGCCGTCATTGCGCCCAGTGCATGGAAGACGGAGCGCGGTGCGATCGAGCAAGAAATTCGTGCCGACCAGTCGGTTCCGGGATGGGCCGTCGGCGAGCGCGTTCGCCACGCCGTCTTCGGTTCGACCCCGTATGCCGAAGACGCCGGGGGCACGATTTCCAGTTTTGAGAAGATGACGGCCGCCGACATCGCCACTTTCTACCATAATTGGTACCACCCGAACAACGCCACGCTCGTGATCTCCGGCGATATCGATCCGGCCGAGACGCTGGCCCAAGTGCGTTCGCTGTTCGAAGGAGTTCCGGCGCAGCCGCTGCCGGTGCGCTCGCCGATCGTGGTGTCGCAACCTTCGGCAGCAACGATCGACGGCGGCATCGCCGAGCTGCCCGTGCCGGTCGTCGGA
>JBPYDW010000133.1:0-3862 GCA_051986335.1 Vulcanimicrobiaceae bacterium
AAGACCGGCACGACGTCCAGTTTCCGCGACGCCTGGTTCATCGGCTTCACGCCCGACCTCGTTACCGCGGTGTGGCTGGGCAACGACGACTACTCGAGGATGTACGAGTCCTACGGCGGCAACGTCCCAGCGCGAATTTGGCAGCGCTTCATGAGCGCCGCACTAGCGGACGTCCCCAAACACGACTTCCCATTCCCGGCCGACGAACTGCGGCGCTGCGCCGGCCGGTCCGAATACGTGTTGGTGCAGAACCAGATCAATCCATGCGGCGACGTCGGCGAGGATAACTCGACGACCTACGAGCGTTCCGCGGCGGCGCCGGTTACGACGAATGCTGCGCCCGCTGCGCCGGCCGTCTCACCGCTACCGACGCCGGCCGGCTCGCCGCCGCCTGCCGTTGGGTCTCCGCCGCCGATACCGACCGAGGATCCAGCCGCAGCCGATCCATCCGCGAGTCCGCCGCCCAAAACACGGCGATGAACGGCGGTGACATCCTCGAGCTGACCGTCGCTGAGTTTTCGCGCCGGTTTACGCAGTGGATCGCGCAACAGCCCAAGCTGCAGCAGATCGCGATTCGGGGCGAAGTCTCGAAGTGGAGTCCGCAGCCGAACGGCAACCTCTATTTCACGCTGAAGGATGCGACGGCGACCCTGTCGTGTTTCGCTTTTCCCAGCGAGGTGGCGCGGTTTCCTAAAGTTGCGGATGGCGTTGCGGTGCGCGCGGTCGGGAGCATCGGCATACGCGAACAGCGCAGCGAGTATCAACTACGGGTACTGCAGCTCGAGCTCGTCGGCATCGGCGCGCTGACCGCCCAGGTCGAAGCGCTTCGCGAGAAGCTACGATTGGAAGGCGTCTTCGACGTCGAGCGGCGCCGCGAAATTCCTCAGCTTATTCGGCGCATCGCCCTGGTGTCGGCTCCCGGCGAAGCGCGCGAGGATTTCGAGCGACGGGTCCGAGCGCGAGCCCCGCACATTCGTATCTCGTTTTTTCCTACGCGGGTTCAGGGTACCGGCGCGGATGTTGAGATCGCGCAAGCGATGGACGCCGCATCGCGAGGCGACGCCGACGTTATCGTCCTGACGCGTGGCGGAGGGTCGTACGAGGATCGCTTTCCGTTCAACCTCGAACCGGTCGCGCGAGCAATCCTCCGCAGCCGTCATCCGGTGATCACCGCGATCGGCCACGCGCGCGACCGCCACCTCGCCGACGACGTGGCCGACCATTCGGCCGATACGCCCACCGCAGCGGCCGAATTCATCATCGCTCCATGGGAGCGCGTGCGCGATCGCCTGCGCGATCTCCAGGAGGCGCTCGCGCGAGCGTACTACGATGTGCGAACGCGCTTCGCACAGCGGCTGGATGCCGCGGTGAAGGACGCCGAATACGTAACCAACCAGCGAATCTTCGGCTATCGAGCGCAGTTGAGCAATCTGCGCGCCGACCTCGAGCGCGCCAGCCCGGCGAATCGCTTGGCCGACCGGCGAACGCGATTCGTCAGCATAACCGCGAAGCTTGCGGCTTGGCCTGCTCCGGCGCTGAGCGGCTTGCGAGCCGAGCTGGGTTTGCGGGCGGAGCGCGTCAGCCGCGCGGGAGATCGCTATTTCGACTCTGTGAGCAACCGGCTGCAAACGCTGCGTGCTACGCTAAATGCCGAAGATCCCGAACGCCCACTAGAGCGCGGATACGCGATCGTAAGCAAAGGCGGGAAAACGTTGCGTGACGCGCATGAAGCTGCACCGGGCGACGCCATCGTTGCACGGCTTGCGCGCGGGACGCTGGATGCACGCGTCGAACGGGTGCACGATGCCTGACGCGCAAAAGCTGACTTTTGAAGAGAAGCTCGATCGCATCGAGCGGATCGTAAAAGAGCTGCAAGCCGGCGCGCCGCTCGAGAAAGCGGTGGCGCTATTCAAGGAGAGCCAGGTTCTAGCGCGCGAGTGCGAGGCCGAGCTCAAGGTAGCGCAAGAGGCGATCAAATCCATGGGCGACGGCAAGACTTAGCCGCTGTGCCTCGTCAGCGCTTGGACGACGTCGTCGCGAGCAACGAGGGCATCACGCGTTCGCAGGCACGCAGCCTCATCATGGAAGGCCGCGTTCGCATCGACGGCGTTCCAGCCCACAAACCCGGTCAAAGCGTTCGTCAAGGCGCAGACGTGCAACTCGATCGCCCGCGCCGCTTCGTCAGCCGCGGCGGCGAAAAGCTCGACCACGCTTTGGGAGCGTTTGCGATCGAGGTGACCCGGATGGAAGCGCTGGACGTCGGAGCCTCGACCGGTGGCTTCACCGATTGCCTGTTGCAGCGCGGCGCCGCACGCGTTACGGCGCTCGATGTCGGCTATGGCCAACTGGATTGGCGCCTGCGCAACGATCGCCGCGTTATCGTGATGGAACGAACGAACTTCCGCAGCCTGCCGGACGGCGCGTTTCCGGGCGGCTTCGATTTGATCGTCGTCGACGCATCGTTCATCTCGTTGCGCACGATCGTCGGCCGCGCGATCGGCTACCTGCGTGAAGGCGGCTCGATCGTCGCGCTCATAAAGCCGCAGTTCGAAGCCGGCCGGGAACGGTTGGAGCGGGGCGGCGTCGTCCGCGATCCCGAGGTGCACGGCACCATTCTGCGCGAAGTGCGCGACGCGATGAGCGAACTCGGGCTGGCGGCCGTCGATTTGGCGGCCTCGCCGCTGGTGGGTCCGGCCGGAAACCGCGAGTTTCTGGTGCACCTGCAACGCGCCGGAACGCCGGTGAAGAATGCGAAGATCGCGGCCGTCGTGCGCGAGGCTCACGCGTGAATCGCATCGTCGGATTGTACGCCGACGAGCTGCGCGATAATGCCCGCGATCTTGCCGATCGGATCGCCGAGATTTTTCGCAACGCCGGCTACGAGGTACGGGCCAACAATGCGCCGCTGCGCGGTGCGATCGTGCTCATCACCGTGGGCGGCGACGGCACGTTGCTGCGCGGCGCGCGCCGGGCCATCGGCGATGACATTCCCCTGCTCGGCGTCAACGCGGGCCGCCTGGGTTTTCTGACCGAGCTGGACGGCGACGACCCGCAAATCGCGCGCCTCCCCGCGCTCGTCGAAGCCGGATTCCGAATCGAGGAGCGCCTCGCGTTGCAAGCGGAGTACGCCGGGAAAAAGTACTTCGCGCTCAACGACGCCGTCGTGCGCAAGGGTGGGGTCTCGCGCATCGTACCGTTTGGATTGCGTTTCGACGACGAGCTTGCCGCACATATCCCCGCCGACGGCATTTGCATCTCGACCCCGACCGGCTCGACCGCATACTTTCTCTCGGCGGGCGGATCGATCGTTTCGCCGAAAGTGGACGCCTTCGGTGTGGTGCCGCTGTTGCCGCACACGCTCTTTTCGCGGCCGTTGATCGTGCCGGCCTCGACCCGCGTCGAGATCACCTGCGATTCCGAGATCGTTACCGCCAACCTGGAATGCGACGGCGAGATCGTCGCCGAGCTTCCACCCGGAGCGACGGTTGCCGTGGTCAAACATCCGCGCGCGGTTCGTTTTGCTCGCATCGTGCCGCTGCATTTCTTCGAGCGCTTGGAGAAGAAGCTGCGCTGGGGCGTTTCCATCAAGCAGACGCCGAGCAGATGAGAGCATGGCCGTGCTGCGTCAACTGCTGATCGAGGACTATGGGCTGATTTCTCGCGCCGAGATTGCATTTGCCGACGGCGCGACGATGTTCAGCGGCGAGACCGGCTCGGGCAAAACCATGCTGGTTGGAGCGCTTGGATTTGCGCTCGGCGATCGCGCCAGCGCCGATGCGGTGCGACGAGGTTCGCAGCGAGCGGTGGTAACGTTGACGTTCGAGCCGGATCCCGCCCTGCGCGAACGGCTTTCGGACGATGG
>JBPYDW010000134.1:0-7428 GCA_051986335.1 Vulcanimicrobiaceae bacterium
GGAAGGTGTAGAGACTGGACGGGCGCGGCCTACGTCGTGATTGTACGATAGGGCCAAGGCACAGTCCGGACCGCAAACGCGAAAAGCGGTAGTGAAAGCTATAGTGGTGCGAAAATCTGTCGCTCGAAAGAGCATCCGGGTTCGACTCCCGGTCATCCCATGTACGACCGTTAGGAAATGGCCAAAGTAAACGCTACGATCGCATGGTTGTTGCGATCGGCGGTCAAAAACCGCTGGCCATCATAGGCGACCCCACGCGGCTTAAACGGAAACGACTGTAGCGTCTCGATCGATGACGCGGGGGCATCGACGCCGAGCCGCTGGAGCTGGCCATCTTCCCAGTCTTCATCAACGGTCGCCAAGTAGAACGCACCGTCAACGATCGTCATGCCAACAGGCCGCCTTTCGAGCCGTACTTCGCGCACCGGCGCACCGGCCTCGTTGAGTTCGATCAGCTTCTTATCCCACGCTTGTGATAGATACAATGTCCCGTTTGCATACGCCAGAAACGACCCCGAGAAATCCGGGCAAGGGAAGCACGCGGTGAATCCTGCGTCGGGAGCAAACGAATAAACGTACCGCCGATCGCGTTCCAGGTCGGGCTCGTCGATCGTTGGAGCGAGGATCAGCCGAAAGTCCGAGCCGGTGTAGGTCAGGCCTAGCGACTCATGCGGCGGGACGAATTCGTGCCGGATGCTCCGCGACGTCGGATCGAGCGCATATAAACGCCCATTCGCTGCGCTAGTGAGCCATATCGACTCGCCGTCCCAAGCGAGCCCCTGTGGGCCTCGCAGCGGCGAAGGGTAGCGGACGAGGCGGTTCATACCGTTCCTGAAGTCCGAGCTTAGCCTTTCTCCGTTGCCAGCTTAGCGCGCTCGTCGCGTTGGTAGCGCTCGACCATCTCGGACCCTATCCTTTGCAGAAAGCGCTGCGCCGTCGCACTTGCGATCGCCGATCCCACGGCCCAATCAAATGCTCGGCCGAGCGCGCCCCCGGGCGGCGAGTAATTGCCTTCTAGTTCTAGCGCAGAAACTTCGTAGGTTTCGTCAGCGCGCACCGTAAGTTGTCCGTCGAACTCGGGATACGGTCCGCTCTTCGGTGTCCAATGAATGTGCCACGGCTGATCGAAATGCATCGGGTCGACCGCGGTGCCGAACATTACGATGACGTGCTTGACCAGCTCTCCGCCGGGAGCCTCGATGCTTAGGTCGAGCGTGCTCTTGTCACCGGATGCCGCGCGCGGACCGATAACCTCGGCCAAGTACGACTTTGCAAGATTGTATGGGCATTGAACGAGGTGACGTTCCAGTAGCTTCGACATGCTCACATCCTACGATAAGAGGGCCACGTGGCTTCTTCGAGCCCGTGGGTCTACTGCCTCGGCTGGATGACCTGGCGTTCCGGTAGCTGCCGCTCGCTCGTATAGATAATTTCCTGGGGACGGCAGGGCCGCCGCCCCGGTTGCTCCAATTGAGGCGGGTTGTCCCGGTGGCCGCGCCGGGTTTTGTCGCGTTATTGGAGGCTTTTTTCCACGTGAAGATCGTGGCGACGGTCAAACTCGTACCGGATCCAAACGCTGAAAAGCGCATCGACCCGGCGAGCAAACGACTCGTGCGCACCGGTGTCGAGATCGTGCTCAACCCGTACGACGAGTACGCGGTCGAGGCTGCTTTGCAATTGAAGGAAAAGGTCGGCGGCGACACTACCGTCACCGTCTTCTGTATGGCGCCCGAAGCGAACAAAGAAGTCCTGCGCAAGGCGCTGGCGATGGGTGCCGACGATGCGGTGCTCCTGACCGATCCGGCGCTGGCCGGCAGCGACGTCTATGCAACCGCCTCTGCGATGGCTGCCGGCCTAAAGAAGACCGGATTCGATCTGGTCATCTGCGGAGGGCTGAGCGACGACGGCAGCACCGGAGGCGTGCCTGGAGCGCTCGCCGAGTATTTGGGCGTCCCCGGGCTCACCAATGCGCGGCACCTGGAGATTGCCGGCGGTCAGGTCAAGGCGCAGCGCGAGACCGACAACGGCTATCAAGTCGTTCACGGACCGCTGCCCTCGCTCGTTAGCGTAACGATGGCCATCGGAGAACCGCGCTACGCCTCGCTTAAGGGCATCATGGGGGCCAAGAAAAAGACGATTGCGACGATGAGCGTCGCCGATCTGGGCCTCAATGGCAACGCCGGCGGCGCCGCGGCCAAGACCGAATTGCTCGCGTTCGCGCCGCCGCCGCCGCGCGAGAAGGCGCGCGTCGTCGAGGCTGCCGACGGTGCGTCGGGAGCGCAAGCCATCTTCGCTTTCCTCCAAGAGCGCAAGCTCGTCTAGATTGCTAATGATGAAAAACGTCATCGTCTTCGTAGAGCACAGCAAAGGAACGACCCGCAAGGTCACGTTCGAACTTGCGACGCAAGCGCGGCGTCTGGCCGACGCACTTGGCGGCAAGGCTCACGCGGTCGCTGTCGGTCCGGGCGCGGGCGAGTTGGCCGAGCAGTTGAAGAGCTATCCGCTCGACGTCGTGCACGTCGCCGGCGATCCCGACGTCGACGCATTCTTGATCGATCCGGCGATCGATTATCTCGAAGCAGCGGCCCGCGCAATCGGTCCTTCGCTGATCCTGGTGCCCAACACGATGTACGGGCGCGACGTCGCCGGACGTATCAGCGCGCGGCTGCGCTGCGGCTTTACCGCCGACGTTACCGACTTCAAGATCGAGGGCGGTCACATCGCGTGCGTCGCACCGAAACTTGGCGGCGCGGTCATAACCACGTGCGCCTTGCGCGATGCCGACTACGGGGTCTCGACCGTGCGCCCCAATGCCTTTCCGGCGACGCAGGGTGGCGGCGGCGCCGCTGTGGAGCCGCTCAGTAAGCCCGCAGGCAAGACGTATAGCATGGTCGTGGAATCCAACGTTGAGGAGGCCTCCGGCGAGCTGGGCCTAGAGGAAGCGCCGGTCGTTGTCGCAGGCGGCCGGGGCCTGGGCGGTCCCGAACCCTTCGAAACGCTGCTCAAGCCGTTGGCCGACACCTTGGGGGGCGCCGTCGGCGCCTCGCGTGCGGCAGCCGATGCGGGGTGGGTTCCGTACTCGCTACAGATCGGACAAACCGGTAAAACAGTTAGCCCCAACCTGTACATCGCCGTCGGAATCTCGGGCGCAATCCAGCACAAGGTAGGAATGCGCTCGTCCAGCACGATCGTTGCCATCAACAAGGACGCCGGCGCGCCGATTAGCGAGTTCTCCGACCTCGTCGTCGTCGGCGATGCGTTCTCCATCGTCCCCGAACTCACCAAGCTCTTGCAGTCGGCGAAAGCCTAGCGCAAGTAAGGAAATTAGGTCTTGAAACGTCTCGTTCTCATCGGATCACTTGCACTCGCGCTCGTCGTTGCGATCTTCGCGGCGACTCCAAGTGCAGGGTCGGCGCGTCCTCGCTCGACGCCTTCGCCGTCACCCTCTCCGTCGGCAGCTCCGACTGCTACGCCCGAGCCGCCCGAAGTCGCGATTCCGCGCCTTCAACAGCTGCTCAAGCTGAACCCGAACGATCAGCAAGCGATGGCGGATCTCGCGCAACAGTACGTGCAGATCGGTCAGCCGCAAGCGGCGGCGCAGCTCACCCAGCACTTGCTGCAGATGGGCAACCGCAGCCTGCAGGTTTTCGCCGTTGACGGCGAGGCGATGGAGGCGCTCGGCAACGTGCAGGGGGCGATCAACGATTTCGAACAGGCGCGCAACCTCGATGCTACCAACTTGGGCCTGATCACGTCGCTTACCGAGCTGTATCTCAATGCCCACCGTCTTCCCGATGCCGAACGCCTCGCGCTCAAAGCGGTGACGCTCGACAGCACCGACCCGATGGCCTTCGTTAACCTTGGGGTGGTCTACGCCAACGAGAAGCGCTTTGACGACGCGCGCACGCAATTTCAGCAAGCCGCCAAACTCGATGCCAAGAACACCGAGCCGCTGGTGCAGATCGCCAAGACCTACGCGGCGCAGAATAACATTCCATCGGCGATAAAATCCGCCGACGACGCGCTGGCGATCGACCCGAAGAACGTGCAGATCCTGGTGTTCAAGGCGCAGCTCTACGCGCAGGAACACGACGAAACGGACATGGACAACTCGTACCAGGACGCCGTCGTGGCCGCAACCTCCGACGAGCAAAAGGTGGCGATCCTCATCAGCAAGGCGCAGTACTACGCCAACAACAAGAAGATGGACAAAGCCACGCAGATCATCTCCGATACGTTGAGTCAGTACCCCAAGTCGCCGCAGGCCCACGTTGCCGCCGGCGACTTAGCTGCCGGCAACAAGAACAACGCTGAGGCGATCGCGCAGTGGAACCAAGCGCTGGCGATCGATAAGGACTACGCGCCGGCTTTGATCCGCCTGGGCCAAGCATCGCTTGCAACCGGCCGGAACGAAGACGCCATCACCTACCTCAAGCACTACACGGATATAAATCCGGATGCGCAGGGCTACGGCATGCTCGGTCAAGCCTACGTTCTAACCCACGACTACGGCCGCGCGCGCGATGCCTGCAGCCATTCGTTCGACATTCAGCGCGCTCCCGCATCGCTGGCGTGCATCGGCGGTGCCGACTATCAGCTGAAGAACTACAGCGAAGCGGCGCGCGTCTTTGACGTACTCGCCCAGGGTGCGCCGCAGTTCATGAGCCAGAATCCACAACTGCTCTATATCGCCGGCAAGAGCTATGAGAACACGCACCAGAAGACCAAGGCGATTGCGATGTACAAGCAACTCTTGCCCTACGTGAAGAAGGGCACGTCGATGCACAATCAGATTCAGCAAACGATAAACACGCTGAGTCACTCTAAGTCGTAGCGGCCGGCGCTGCGTGCGCATCGTCTACGACGACCTTTACGCCGACCATCTCCGCAACGCCGGGCACGTCGAGTCCCCGGATCGCGTGGAGGTGGTCGCCGCGCGTTTAGCGGCGCGTGGACTCTTAAACGACCGGATTGCGCCGCACGATGCGTCCGACGACGATCTGCTGCGCGTGCACTCACCGGCCTACCTCGAGCTGGTCAAGCGCGAGGGCGATCTCGATCCCGCCGCCCCGGCGCGGTATCTCTCTACCGGCGATGTCGCCATCGACGAGCGATCGGTAGCGGTCGCCCGCCGCGCCGCCGGCGGAGCGATCGCCGCGGTGGATGCCGCCGTGCGCAGTAAGGCTCCGGTCTTTGCCTTGGTGCGTCCGCCCGGGCATCACGCCGAACCGTCCCGCGGCATGGGATTCTGCCTGTTCAACAACGCGGCGATCGCCGCGCGAGCGTATCTAGCGCAGCATGGTGGTCGCGCGATCGTGATCGATTTCGACTACCATCATGGAAACGGCACCCAGTCGATAGCCGGAGACGGGCTCTCGTACATCTCAACGCACGCGTATCCGGCCTACCCCGGCACGGGGACGCGCAGCTTTGCACTGTCCGGCGGCGAGGTCATCAACATTCCGCTGCCGGCCTCCGGCGTCTCGACCGAAGCGTTTGTAGCGACGTGGGAACGTGCGCTGCCGGAGTTGGCGCGGCAGGTGCGCCCGAATCTGCTTGTGGTTAGCGCCGGATTCGACTACGTTGCCGGCGATCCGGTGGGCGATCTCGGCGTCGATCTTGCTGCGGCAACGCACCTGGCGACGACGATCAATGCGGCAGCCGCCGAGCACGACGCGCCGGTGGCCTACGTCCTCGAGGGCGGCTACGACGTCGACGCGCTCACCGATTCGATCGTGCAGATTATCACGGTTAGCGATTCGCGCGATGCGCAACCCAGCGGCGCCGATCCGGGTGCCGCGCTCTTATGAAGCGTGGCGTTGCTCTAGCGGGCGTGCTGCTTGTGCTTGCCGCGTGTGAATCGCATGCGGCGCTCCCGGTGCTCTCGCTTACGAAGTGGACTGGAGCCAATTTCCCAGGTACGCCGGCGTCGACTTTCAAGTACCGCTTAGTAGTGAAAGCTTCACCGCGGCAAACGATCGTGCTTAGCACGCGAGGGCTGCGTCGTGGCTGGATTGCCGCTTTCTGTGCCGACCGCATGTGCGCGCCGGACACGGTCACCTTTATCGTTCCGCCGAGCGGCGTCAAGACGTACGAGTTTCAACTCGTGCCGCCCGCTCCGGGCAAACGCCCCGGCCGCGTCATGGTCGGAGCGAATGGCGCGGCGTGGACTGCGACGCCGGACGGTTAGCGCAAGGTTCGCACCGAGAAGTCGAGAACGACCGCAGAGCAGGCGGTCGGTTTTCTCCTTCACGCGTGCGCGAAATAGCGTAATATGATTGCACGAGGAGGGTCAGCCCATGCGAAAACTTGGTGGCGCTCTGCTTTTCGGATTAGCCCTCGTTCTTTCCACGACGACCTTGGCCGGTGCCACGGGTACGGCGCGCGTGCAGCAGAACACCGGGGCCGTTAAGTACTATCACAACGTCATCATAAAGATCACGACGAATAGCCTGAGAGTAACGAGCGCTGACGGCAAAGGGACGTTGATCGTCTACAGGGCCGCCTGCGCATACGATGGCTACTTGCAGAAATGCACCCCGCGGAGCGCGTATCTGCAACAGAACGGTGCCACGCGACCGATCGACATAAAGAGCGGCACCGTGTGGGTTAACCTAACGAAGTCCGGTCACACACTGTCAATGTCGTCCACGACACTGCCGCCACGCGGCATATTGATGACGATGGTGACCAAGATCGGAACGTATGTCTCCCTCAACGGAGAGATCGATGGGATGAAGCGATGAGAATTGCAGCATTTGGATTGGTAGTACTGCTCGTTTGCACGATGCCGCTGTCGTCGTCGGCGCGGCCGGGTGGTGGCGGCGGCGGCAGGCCGGCGGGGGGCGGCGCGCGACCCTCGGGCGGGTATAGTGGGGCACGACCGTCCGGCGGCTACAGTGGAGCGCGCCCGAGCGGTGGAACGTCAGGCGGCGGCGGCGGCGGTTTCAACTTCAACCGGGACGTCAACGCATCGCGCCCAGGCAGTAGCCCAAGCCGGCCGTCGACGATGCCCGCGAACAACGGCAATCGCGGCAACTATAACAACGGAAACCGGAACAACGTCAACAACGGAAACCGGAATAACGTTAACAACGGAAACCGGAACAACGTTAACAATGGAAACCGGAACAACGTCAACAACGGAAACCGGAACAACGTTAACAACGGCAATCGATACAGCTATAACAATATCAACGTCAATCGCGGGGTGGTCGTTGCCAATCCGGTCTATCACGGAGCAGCGTGGGGTTGGAACCGCGGCGTGATTTGGGCCCCGGTAGGCGCTTACTGGGGCGGCGGATTCTGGGGCGCGTTCGCGGTGGGAGCCGCCACCGCAGCACTCTATGGATCGATCTACTATTACAACACAAGGTACACGTCGTATCAGGTGGCCCAATCTAGCCCGGGCGCGACGTTGCTCTCGAA
>JBPYDW010000135.1:0-2434 GCA_051986335.1 Vulcanimicrobiaceae bacterium
ACCGACGCCTCCGGAACCGCAGTCGTTTCGGGAACGGCGATCGCCGCATGTTACGCCGGCTCGCGCACACCCGACGTCGCGCCGGGCGTCATGTTCGTTGCCGGGCTCGGCAGCGATTGGTCGTACGTGCGCGTCGATCCGTGGGCGGGCATCTATCGTTTCAACGTCGACGGAACGTGGACCAGCGGCCAGCCGCTCTCGCGCGGCACGATCTTCAGCGATCGTCAGATGTACCAGCCCGGCGAAACCGCGAAGCTGACCGGCATCGCGTACTATGCACGCAACGGACGGATCGTGGCCGACAAGAACGCGAGCTACGCCGTCGCGTTGCTCGATCCGAGCGGCAGCGCAAAATCGTTGGGAAACGTGCGCACCGATGGATTCGGGGCGTTCGCATTGACGCAGAAGTTCGGCCCCAATCAACCGTTGGGCTATTATACGATTAGAGCTAAGGGCTCGAGCGGAAACGAGATCGACGGTTCGTTGCGCGTCGCCGAATTCAAGCCGCCGAACTTCAAACTCGATCTCACGCTGGACAAACAATCGGCGCTGGCGGGAAGCAGCGTCACCGCGAACGCCAAGGCCGCGTACCTTTTCGGCGCGCCGCTCGACGGCGGCAAGGCGAAGATCACCGTGACTCGAGCGCCGGCGACACTCGCGCCAACCGGCTGGGACGACTATACGTTTGGCCGCCAGTGGTTTTGGCCGGAGCAGCAACCGGCGGTCACGTCGGACGTGCTGCAAGCGGGAGGCACGTTCGATAAGAGCGGCGCGTTTTCGCACTCGATCGACGTCGGCAACGATATACCGTTTCCGCTGACGTACAGCGTGGACGTCCAAGCCAGCGACATCTCAAACCTTACCGTCGATAACACGCAAACGTTTACCGCGCTGACCAGCGACGGCGTCATCGGCTTGCAGGCCGGCCTGGTTGGAACCGCCCGTCAATCGATGCCGGTAAACGTCATCGTCACCGATTTGAATGGCAAGGCGATCGGCGGGCGCACCGTCCACGTCGAGCTGCAGAAGATGGCTTATACGTCGGCGACGCAGCTGGTCTCCGGAGGCGAGAACGCGCAAAACGCGATCTCGTACACGACCGTCGATTCTGCCGACGTTACGTCGGGCAATGCGGCGGTGGTCGCTGCGCTGCACCCGAAGGATCCCGGGCCGTACCGGATTCGGGCAAACTTCGCCGGTGCCACGGATGCCAGCGCAACCGATCTGCAGGCATTCGTCGTCGGCGCCGGTGAGGTGAACTGGGGCGGCGAGAGCAACGACGTTCAAGTCAAGCTCGACAAGAAGAGCTACAAGATCGGCGACACGGCGACCGCACTGATCGCCTCGCCGTTCGCGCAGAGCGATATCTATTTTGCGGTGATACGGCACGACGTGTTGATGAAGCAGGTCGTGCACGCTACCGGAAACGGCCCGAAGATCGCGTTTAAGATCACGCCCGAAATGTTGCCCAACGCCGCGGTCGAGGCGTTCGTGGTTCGGCGCGGCGCGCCGTTGCGCCAAATCAAATCCGGGTCACTTACCACGCTTTCGCGCTCCGGCGTCGCAGCGCTCACCGTCGATCTGGGCGATCGGTATCTCAAGGTCAAGGTGTCGCCCCTGCATGCGACGCTCGAGCCGGGCGCGCAGCAGCGCGTCGGAGTGGCCGTGCGCAGCATAAATGGCGCGCCGCGCGCCGCCGAAGTGGTGGTGATGGTCGTCAACGAGTCGATCCTGCAACTCACCGGCTATCGGCCTCCCGATCTGGTGCAAACGATCTTTGCCGCCCAGCCGATCTCGACGCGTTTTGCCGACAACCGCCAGAACGTCGTGCTGAAAACACTCAGCGCTGCTGCGGAGAAGGGCTGGGGATTCGGTGGCGGATTCTTGGCCGGCGCCGGCTCGACGCGCGTGCGCACCAACTTCCAGCCACTGGCCTATTATCAGGTTTTAAAGACCGACGCCAACGGGAACGCGAGCGTCTCGTTTACGCTGCCCGACGATCTGACGACGTGGCGAGCCATGGCGGTGGCTTTGGGCGCAGACACGATGCATTTCGGCAACGCCGATGCAACGTTCATCGCCACCAAGACGCTGCAAACGAATCCGCTGTTGCCGCAGTTCGGCCGTCCCGGCGATACGATCGAAGCGGGTATGTCGGTGCTCGACCAGGCCGGCGGAGGATCGCTGCAATTCGCCGCCGCTCTCACCGGGGCGCTGGCTTTTGCCAACGGCGATCCGCGTGCGTTGAAGCAGTCGAGCGACATCGGCAGCGGCATCCAAGCATTGCGCTTTCCGATGGTGGTGGGAACGCCGGCGCCCACGACCGTCGAGTTCTCGTCGTCGCTGGGCAACGCGACCGATGCGTTCCGCATTCCCTTCGACGTGCGCGACCGTGCCGTTACCGAATCTGTGATCGAAGCCGGCGCCAGCGCGC
>JBPYDW010000136.1:0-5494 GCA_051986335.1 Vulcanimicrobiaceae bacterium
CGCCGCGCCCGGCCGCCACCAGCGGCCACAACAGCGCCAATGCCGGCGACCAATGAAAGCGGAAATGCGTGGTGTGCTCGGTGCCGTTGCGCATGCCGCCCGCCGAGTCCAAGATCAGCTGCACGAAGGTGCCCGAGTCGGCGCCGTAACTCCAAAAGCGCACGCGCAACAGCGCGAGCGAACACAAGACGCCGAAGGCCACTAAACTCCACAGCGCAAGTCGCCTGGATACCACGACTGCTACGTTCGCTCGAGCGAACTCGCCGCCCGTCAGGCAGGTGCGAACGAATCTTTGCCGGACCACTATTCGTGGCCGATATCGCCGTACCGGATCCCGAAACGCTGGCTGCCGGCAAGGAGTTGCGCAAGCGCGTGGCGCGGGCCGACCTTGCCAAATGGGAGCCGCCGGCCGACCGCGGCGATCCGGTCGCGCTGCTGCAGGCTTCAAACGAGGGGCGGCTGCCGGAGTTGATCCCGGTGCGCTTCGGCCGCATGTCGACTTCGGCGTTTGCCTTTTTGCGCGGGGCCGATATCGTGATGGCTCACGACCTCGGTGCGTACACGCCGAACGTCGGCATTATGGTGCAGTGCGGCGGCGACGCTCACATCGCCAACTTCGGCACCTTCGCCACACCCGAGCGAAACGTCATCTTCGACATGAACGACTTCGACGAAACGCTCCCTGCACCGTGGGAGTGGGACGTCAAGCGTTTGCTGGCGAGTGTCTGGGTCGCGGGCCGCGCGATGAAATTTTCTGACAAGCAGTGCGAGAGTGCGGCGCTCGTCGCGGCGCGAGCATACCGCGAAGAGATGCGCGCCTGCGCCGGCCAGACGGCGCTGCAAGTGTGGTATACGCGCATCGACGCCGACGTCGTTAGCGCGCAGATACGTGCGGTAGCGCTGCGCGCCGCAGCAGCGCTAAAGAACGGCACGCCGGTGATCCAAAAGCCGCGATTGGTCGCGCCGGAAGACTACAGCGAAGGTGAAGGCGCGGGCGCGCGGCTGAAAGACAAGCCGCCCAACCTCTACCATCTTGCCAACGACGATCCGGTCATCGTCAGCGCCCGTACGGCGCTCGATCACTACCACCATTCGTTGCGCGACGACGTGGCGGTGTTGTTCGAGCGCTACAAATTGGTCGATCTCGCCGTCAAAGTGGTCGGCGTGGGCAGCGTGGGCACGCGTTGCCTCGTCGCGCTGCTGGCGGCCAAGAACGACGACGTGCTGCTGCTTCAGATCAAAGAAGCGCGCGCATCCGTCCTGGAGCCCTATGCGGGGACGAGCCGCTACAACGATCCGGGCCGGCGGGTGGTGTCGGGTCAGCGGCTCCTGCAGTCGGCGACCGACATCTTCCTGGGCTGGACGCAAGGCGACGAGCACAGTTACTACGTCCGTCAGCTCAACGACGCAAAAGGTAAGGTCAGCATTTTAGCGATGACCGCCGACGAGCTCGCCAGCTACGCCGGCTTTTGCGGACAAGTGCTTGCGGTCTCGCACGCCCGCACCACGAACCCCACCCTCGTCTCCGGCTACATCGGCAGCTCCGACACGTTCGATGTGGCCGTCACCGAATTCGGTCGCGTCTATGCGGACCAAAACCAGCGCGACTACGAAGCGTTTATGAACGCCATCGCCGCCGGCCGCATCCCGACGGCCGACGTCACAAAACTCCCGCCGAAGGAATGAGCTAGGGAACCCGGAGCGTTAGAACGGCGATGTCGTCGCGCTGCACGCCGCCCTGCCGCATGGCTTTGAACAGCGCCTTGGCCGGCGCTTTCGCGGCGTAGACCGCCTCTTTCCCGATGCACTCGCGCACCTGTTGCTCGCCTGCACACAGATCGCGATCGATCTCGAGCAGACCGTCGGTAACGAACGCGATGAGATCGCCGGACTTCAGCGCGAACGTCTCGGAGGACGCTTCGCCATCGCTTTGTAAGCCGAGCGGAACGCCGGGCGATATCGGCAAGTCGGCAACGGTCCCGTCGGCGCGCCGCCGGATCGGCGCCGGATGGCCGGCGATCGCGCACGTTATCGAGCGTAGCGTTGGATCGATGACCGCAGCGACCGCGGTGGCGATGGCATTCTCTTGCTCGATCTTCAGCGTAAGGTCGGCGGCGCGCACCATCTCGGCGGGATCGTCGTGCAGTACCGCGGCCGCCCGCATGGCCTGGCGCACTCTGCCCATCACGGTGGCCGCTTCCAGACCGTGACCGGTGACGTCGCCGATGGTCAACGCAATCGCGCCGCCGGGCAAAACGAAGGCGTCGTACCAATCGCCACCGACGGTCGCTTCATCGCTGGCCGGAGCATAGATGGAATCGAACTCGATGCCGTCGACGCGCGGCAGGCGGCGCGGCAACGATGCCTCCTGGAAAGCTTGGGCCACGTTTAGCTCGTGCCGGAAGCGCCGCGCGTTCTCCAGCGCGACGCCGAGGCGCCGGCCAACCTCTTCGGCGAGAGCGACGTCATCGGTGTCGAAGCGGAACGGCCGGCCGTTAGCGACCACGCCCAGGTGCAGCACGCCGTACATGTGCCCCGATGCCATCACCGGAACCGCGATCAACGAGCGCAGCCCGAGATCGCGCCACAGTTGCGAGTGAGCCTCGTCGACGGCAGAGTTGGCGATGAACGTCTCGTCGACGTCGGGCACGAGCAACGACATCCGGCTGCGCAACACGCGCGTCGTCGGGTGCTGCGCTCCGCGGTGGGGAGCGATCTCCGAAATCTGGCGCATGATATCGTTCCTGCGCGGGTCACGGTGCGACCACATCGCGCGGTTGACCGCACCTTCGTCGTCGACGAGGTCGAGAACGCAAACGTCGGCGGCGGCGCGGGTGATCTCGTTGCCGACGCTCTCGAGCGCGGATTCGATATCGATCTGCTCGTTGAGCAGCACGTCGAGCCCGGCCAGGAAGCGGAAGTAGGTCTCGGAACGGCGCCGCTGCGTGATGTCGCGAGCGATGGCCAGGATCCAACCCGGTTCGCCATCCTCGTCCGGAAGCGGCTTCAGGATCACGTCCCACCACTTGGGTTGACCGCGCGGCGTCTTGCGAAATCCCAAGAATCGTGCGGTGCGACCCTCGCGCGCGCGCTCGAACGCGGTCGATGCCGAGCGGCGGCCGGCGCCAACCCAGGTATCGATCCACCATCTTCCCACGGCGCTCTCGTCGTTGGTGTCCAAGATGCGATGCGCGCTCTCGCTCATCCATTGGATGCGCCCGTCGAGATCGAGTATCTTTACCGAGTCGGGGAAATGTTCGACGATGAGACGAGCAAATTGCTCGGCTTCGGGAAGCGAATCGGTTAGCGTCGGCAGCTGCACGTCCACGAGGGCAGCAAGAATTCGACGGTGCTCGCGAGACCTCTTCCCTCGCGAGTGATTTGCTCGCTCGTACTCAGGAGTTACTCAGACGTAAGCTCGGGGATCGCTTCACCGTCGAGAAAGACTCCCAGCTGATCGGGAGTAAACTGGAGTCCGCTCCAAAATTGGCCGAACTCTCCGTACGCGGCGCTGGCTTCGTCAAAGCGCATTTCGTAGATAAGCTTCTTAAAGATCAATGGATCGTCGGCGTAGAGGTCGACGCCCCACTCGTAGTCGTCAAAGCCGATCGAACCCGAGATCACTTGGGTAACGTGACCGTGATAGGAACGCCCGACTTTGCCGTGCTCGACCATGAGCTTTGCCCGCTCGGCAAACGGCAGCATGTACCAGTTCACGCTCTCGCCGCGATGCTTGTTCATCGGATAGAAGCACGTGTAGCGCCGGCGCGGGATCTTTGCCCACAGCCGCGGAGCGATATACTGGCTCTTGGCCTGAGCCTCGATCGCCGCATCGAATGCGGCCACCCATTCGGCGGAGTTGGGGGTCAGCTCGCGCGAAGCGAGTTCGGCGTGCAACCGGCCGGTGAAGTCGTAGAGGCCGACCTCCAACACCGAAACGTACGACGACAACGGAACGAGGAATGCGGAGAGATCGAGCTTGTCGACCAGCAGCTGCGCATAGCCTAACCCGTCATACGTCTTGGCGTAGTGGGTGAGCATGAGATCGCCTTTGTGCCCGAGCAGCTGTGCCAATCCGACGTCGCTGTCGGTGCTGCCGCTCAGATGCATCAGCAGATCGGCGGCGTGCGTCGCGCAGCGATGGCGGCGCTTCTCCGACGCAGCGTCCCAGGCACGCCGATCGAAAGCGAACATGCGATGAAGGATCCACCATCCCTCAACCGACTCCGGGACGTTAGGATGACGCATTAGTGGCTACTCTTTCCGCGTGCGAGTGCTTTCACTCGGTGAGCTTCCGCTTCGACTTCGGACTCGAGGGCCTCGGGCCGTTCCCGGTACTTTGCCCACAGTTGCGGCATATGCGCGATGTCATCGAGGACGCGCGCGAACACGCTGTTCACCGGCGTCGGCACGCCGTGCTGATGTCCGGCCACGGCCACCGCGCCGTTGAGGACGTCCACCTCGGTCTGCGGCTTTCCCGCACGAAGATCGATGAGCAGCGACGGCGGCTTGGTGCCGCGCGCGCCGGCAATACGGCCCGCCAAGATCGTCCTTGCCAGCGGACTGGGCAACGTCGCGACCGATTGCAGCGCGCGCACCGGGTAGCGCGGCAGATCGATCGGCGTTATTCCCATCGCGTTCATCACCGCGCGGACTTCGCGAATCGAGCGGACCTCCAGCGTGAAGACCTTGTCGAAATGCACGAGCCGGTTCGGCAGCACGTTGAGAATGGCGCAGGTGGCATTGGCCACCACGTTGAGCGCGAGTTTGCTCCATTTCAAGGCATGCCAATCGCCGACGACGCTGACGTTGAGCCCGGTGGAGGCAAGCGCCGCCACCAGCCAGTTGAACGCACTCGTACCGCAGGGCGCCAGCACCAGTCCGCCGTCGCGCGTAGCGCTGGCGCGGCCGTCGCGATCGCGATCCACCGGAACCGTCAGGGCGGCGGCAACGACGTTCTCCGCCCCAAATGCGGCTATCAACTTCTCTTCGTTGCCCACGCCATTCTGCGGCGAAACGAACACGCACTTGTCAGGCTGGGCGATCGCGCTACGCAAGGTCACGATCGCGCTGTCGGTATCGTAGGCCTTGGTCGTGACGAAGACGACGTCCGGATTCACCGGGCTCACCTGCGCGAGATCGCGCGGCGCGTAGTCGACGTTGACGCCGATCGAAGTGAGCAAGTCACCCAAGAACGTCCCGACTGCTCCTTTGCCGACGATGTAAACGTTCACGCGTGGCCTGTACTGCCGAATCCACCGGCTCCGCGCGCGCTGGCGGAAAGTGCTTCGACCTCTTCGAATTCGGCGCGGCTCACCGGCGCGACGATCATCTGCGCGATGCGATCGCCACGCCGCACGACGTACGGCTCGCTGCCGAAGTTGGCCAGAATGATGTTGACCGGTCCGCGATAATCCGCATCGATCGTTCCCGGCGCATTGAGGACGGTAACGCCGCAACGCAGCGCTAGTCCGCTTCGCGGACGAATCTGCGC
>JBPYDW010000137.1:0-4811 GCA_051986335.1 Vulcanimicrobiaceae bacterium
ACGATCACTTGGTGAATCTTGGACGTCGCGTCGCCGGCCGCAAAACAGCCGGGGACCGACGTCCGGTGCTGCTCGTCGATCTTGATGCGGTGATCGTAGTTCATCTCGCAGCCCAGCCGCTGCGCTAGATCGGAGCGCTGGCGCAGTGCGGCGATGAGGAAGACGAAGTCGCGCTCGACCCGCGTGCCGTCGTGGAGCTCGAGCATTGCCAGCTTTCCAAAGCGCGGAATCAGCGCGTGAACGTGCTGCTCGTTGGTGGTGACGCCCGCGGCAGCCTTGAGCCAGCGTTTCCCCTCGTCGGTGACGACGCTATCGTGGAATCCGCAGAGCAAGATGTCGTGCGACCATTGGTACAGCTCCTGCGCCAGAGGAACGAGGGTTTCCGGCGCGCCGATGATGGCCAAGCGTTGATCGCGCACCTCCCAGCCGTCGCAATACGGACAGACGAAGACGAACTTGCCCCAGAGTTCGTCCAGACCGCCGAGGTTCGGCAGATGATCGACGACGCCGGTTGCGAGCAGAATGCGACGCGCGTACCAGGTGTCGCCGGATGCCGACGTCAGCAGAAAGCCGCCGTCTTCCGCTTTCGCGTCGACGATCGCTTCGCGTTCGATCGTGGCGCTAGGATAGCGATCCAAGTCGGCACGGCCGATTTCGAGCAGGTGTTTCGGCGAGCAATGGTCGCGCGAGAGATAGCCGTGCATGATGGCGGCCGGCGCGTTGCGCGGTTTTCCCGCATCGAAGATGACGACATTGCGTCGCGCCCGGGCGAGTATCAGCGCGGCGTTGGTACCGGCCGCTCCGCCGCCGATGACCGCAACGTCGATGCGAGGTCCTTGCATGGGCCGCGGTTTACGACGCGCTTACGGGGCGACCTGCGCGAGCAAGCCGCCCCGCAACGTCGATCAGGCGTACAGAAGCGATCCCGGCGTGGTCAACAGCTTGCCGGTTTCCAGCCACGTCTTGAGGCCCGAGAGAATCATCGGCCAGCCGCCGTAGAGCTGCTCGTTGGCGCCTTCGCGCAGCTGGTCGTGCGTAACTGTCAAGCGGCACGAATCGCCGACCGGCTCGATCTCCCAGATCACGCGCGACGTGCCTTCGCTTTTGACGTCCTCGCCCCACAGCGCGTTGAAGCTTTGCACCAGCCGGCGCGGCGGATCGACCTCCATATTCTCGCCCGCGAACATCGGCGTGGGCATCTTCGGCGTGATTCCTTCGTAGCGGGAACCGGACGACCAATCCGAGTTGACGCGGACGCCGAACGTGTACTTGCTGCGTATCTCCGGATCGGTGATCGCCTGCCAAAGGCGCTCGGGCGTCGTCTTGATGTAGATCTCGAAAACTTTTTCCATTGTTCTCTCCTCGAGAGCGGATTTTAGTTCGCTAAGAGCCGCCGCCCAGCGTTCGGCGTATTTGCTCACCCAGCGGTCGTGGATGAGCCGGATGGGCACGGGATTGAGGAAGTGCAACTTCTCGCGCCCGCGTCGCCGGCTGACTACGAGGCCCGCCTCTTCCAGCACGGCAAGGTGCTTCATCACCCCAAAGCGCGTCATCGGGAGGCGCTGCTCGAGCGAGCGCAGCGTCTGTCCGTCCTCCCGAAAGAGCTCGTCCAGCAAGCTCCGGCGCGTGGGGTCTGCAAGCGCCTTGAACACTTCGTTCATACGCGGATTATATGTGACTATTTAGTCACATGTCAATCCGAACGCCACCTTTCCGCAAGGAGCGCGAAGGAGATTGACATCGAACATATGTTCGATTATGATGGCCTCCCATGCCGGAAGATCTCGACCGTTTTGCGACCTTCCAAGCGCTGAAAAGCGATCTCGCTGCGCGGGCAGCGGCGCGAGTCCAAAGCTGCGATCTGCGCATTTCCAGCGGTTTGCCCGAGCTGGACGGAGCGCTCGGGGGCGGTTGGATCCCGGGCACGGTCGCGACGCTAGAGGGCTCCTCGGGCTCGGGCCGGACGGCAATCGCCGCGCGGCTGCTGGCACAGACGACCCACCGAGGGCTCGCGGCCGTCATCGACGACGGCAGCCTTTTTCCGCCGGCGCTGGCCCGGGCCGGCGTGCGGCTGGATCGGCTGTTGGTGATACCGGCACGCGGCGCCTTGGGAATCGCGCGCGCCGTCGATATCGTCTTGCGATCGCGGGCTTTCGGCGTGGTGTTGATGCCGGCGGTCGCATTGCGCGCGCAGGTCTGGTCGCGGTTGACCGGCCTGGCGCAAAAGGCCGGCGCCGTCCTGCTCGCGTTGGGAGAGCGTGCCGGTGCCGACCTGGCCGCCTTCGCCGCCACTCGCATCGGTTGTGTGCTCGACCGCGTGCTGGTGGCCGGCGCGGGCGGGGTCTTCAATCGGCTCGTCGGCTACGAAGCCCAAGCGCGCGTTCTCAAACAGCGCGGCGTTGCTCCGGGAACGTGCGTGCACGTTCGCGTGCTGCAGCGCAACGACGATGCGCCGGTACGCGAGCGCGCCGTCATGCTGTCGCGCCGCCGCATGGCGTTCGCCTGATGCGTCACGTGGCGCTTTCGTGGCACATTCATAGTTTATTCACCGGCCGGGCGTATGAATTTATAGACTCATGCAAGGACGAACGTTGATGTTAATGTGCGTCGTCATCCCCGATTATCCGTTGGCGCTTGCGCTGCGCGATCGCAGCAACGCCTGCGGCGAAGCGGTGCTGATCGCGGACAAACCGGATCGGGGTCGCGTGCTCGCACTCGACCGGCGCGCGTATGCTGCCGGCGCACGCGCCGGGCAAACGATCGTCCAAGCCTCGGCTGCAGCTCACGGCGCGACCGTGCTCGTGCACGACGCGCAGCATGCGCGCGCGGTCTGGGACGATCTGCTGGATGCGCTCGATGCGGTTTCGCCGTTGATCGACGACGGCGAGCTTGGCGTCGCGCATCTGGACATGCGCGGGATCGATGGCTCGCCGGCGCAATGGATCGAGCGTGCACACCGGGCACTCGAAGAGTTCGGACTCCCCGTGCAGGCGGCATGCGCGGAAAATAAGTTTGTCGCCCGCACGGCGGCGCTGGTTGCTGCTGGAACGGTGTGCGAACGCGAAAGTGCCAGGGCACTGCTCGAGCCGTTGCCGCTGGAGCTCTTACATGTCGATCCGCGTACGGTGGAGCGCCTGCACTTGCTGGGCGTTGCGACGTTGGGCGAACTCGGCCGGTTGCCGCACGGGCCGTTCGTGCGTCGCTTTGGGCCGGAGGCCGCGGTGTGGCACGATCGAGCGCGCGGCATCGATCGCACCGCCTTCGTTCCGCGCGGTCACGCATTGGCCATCGAAGCGACGCTCTTCGGCGAAGGCGGCATCGCCGCCGAAGCACATCTGGCATTCGCGCTGCGCATCTTGCTCGATCGCGTCCACGGCGATCTCGAGCGCCTCGGTCAGCGTTGCGGTAGCCTGCGCTTGGAAATGGAACTCGAAAACGGCGAGGCGTTCGCGCGCGATATCGGATTGGCGCGGCCATCCGCCGACGCGCGCGCTATGCTGGACGTCATCCGTGCGAATCTTGAAAACCTCGTACTGCCGGCACCGGTGATCGGCTTGCGCGTGCGCGCGCTGCGGTTAGAAGAAAACGGTGAGGCACTCGGCCTCTTTGCCGGTAACGAAGCCGATCCGCAGACGATCGCGGTGACGTTAGCGCGGTTGGAAGCAGCGCTCGGAGAGCCGGCGCGCCGAGCTAGGACGCTGCGAGCCTATGCGCTCGAAGGCCAGTTTGCCTACGATCCGTTTACGGTTCCGCCCATCTCGGCGTTGCCGCCCCGTCAGTCCGAGAAGCGGATCGAAACCTGTCCGCAGCTACAGCTGCTCGCGGTGCAGGAAATTGCCGTGCAGGTTGCCGGCGGAACGCCCGTGTATGTCGGTACGCCACAGCGCGCGGTTCTGGAATGTGCCGGACCGTGGCGCATCGAGGAGAACTGGTTCGACGAGCCGGTGGTGCGCGACGAGTACGACGTGCTGCTCGAAGACGGCGCGCTCTATCGGATCTACCGTCAGGGAGCGTGCTGGTTCATGCGAGGGGCCTATGATTGAAACAGCTCTGCAAAGCGCGCTTTCACCCTGCGAGCGCTTTCAACGTACCGCGCAGGCGTGGCTGCGCAGCGGTGAGATCGTGCGCACCGGTCACTTGCTCTCGCCATTAGAAGAACTGGCCGGCTTCAACTACGGCTTCGTCTATCTGTTGCAGGTAGACGAACGATCGGTGAAGATCGGGTTCTCCGAAAATCCGCGCCGCCGCATGCGCGAGCTGCAGCCCAGCTACGGCGAGCACCTGCGCTTGCGCAATTGCTTCGTCGGCGAGCCGCAGGCCGAGCGCGATGCGCACAAGCGCTTTGCCCATCTGCGCATCGAGAACGAGCGCTTTTGTGCGAGCTCGGCCATCGATACCTACTTCAACGAGCGCCGCGTGCTGATGCGCCAGCGCCTGCGCACGATGCATCTCTGCACGACGGATTGTCCGCAGGCGGTCGCACATCTGGATTTGCGCATGCTCTATTCATGGCTCCAACGCTAAGGTTGCAATGTCCGATGTGGGCTATGCCGAGCTGCATGCGTGGTCCAACTTTACGTTTTTGGAAGGCGGATCGCATCCCGAGGCACTGATCGATCGTGCAGGCGAGCTGCAGTTGGCTGCGATCGCTTTGACCGATCGCGACGGACTCTACGGCGCTGTCCGCTTTGCGGCCCGCGGGCGCGAGCGCAACGTGGCGGCGATCGTCGGCAGCGAGCTCACCTTTGCCGACGGCGCGCGCATCGTGCTGCTGGCGCAGGATCAGCGCGGCTATGCAAATCTGTGCGAGC
>JBPYDW010000138.1:0-4633 GCA_051986335.1 Vulcanimicrobiaceae bacterium
TGCTCGACCGGAACCGCTTCCGGCGGATTCGGTTTAGCCTCGGGCGTTGCTGGTTTCGGTTGCACGCGCAACGCTTCGTCCTCCGGACGCATCGGCGTGAATCCAGGAATGTGTTCGGGCGCAGCGATCGGTCGCGCCGAGGTGACGACCGGCGGCTGTCCGTTGTTGACGCTTGCCAGGAAGCGACGGTCGGAGCCGGCGGCTTTCATGTGCTGCACCTGCTCGTCCGTTGCGGGAATGTGCGGCAACTGTTTCACCGCCTCTTCGGACGCCGTCGGCTGCACGGCAAGACCGTTGGGCCCACCGTTGTAGCTGATGTTGTTGACGGTGACGTTGGTGACTTGCACGCTGCGATCTTCGTAGACGTACCGATCGCCGGCCCATGGCGCGTCGTTCGGGACGTTGCTTACGTACGAGTTATAGCGAAAGACGTCGCCTTGCCATTGCCCGCCGTAATAGCCGTTACCGTAATAGCCGCCGCCATAGTTGACGCCACCGTAGAACCCGATCTGGGTTGCCCAATATCCCGGATTCCAACTGTAGTAGCCGTTATTCCAACCCCAGTATCCCGGAGTCCACAAGTAACCGGGCTGCGGCGCGAGCACCCAGGTGCCCGGCACCCAAAAGTAGCCGTACGGACCGAATGCCCAGTATCCCGGTTGCCAGATGTAACCCGGCGCCGGGACCGGAGGCTGATCGTATTGAGGGATCGCCGGCGGCGGCTGGTCGATGTTGAAGCCGATGCCGATAAAAACTTGCGACAACGCCGGTGCAGTCGTCATGGCGCTGACGGCGATTGCCGCAACAAGAGCTCGAAGTAAGTGCGCTGTCCTCATGGGCCTGCCTTTCCCTGAGAAGAATTCTTTGCCGATAACGTAATCCGCCTGCCAAAAAGTGCGCTTTTGGGATCCCGGCGAGTGGACCTACCCCCAGGTTGCATGGCGCTAGCGAAGCGCGCGAGCGTCGGCCAGGGTTACGCGTTCGCGCTGGCCCCGGCGTTCGACGATCAACGAACCATCGTCGGCAAGTCCAACGGCCGTGGCGTCAAAGGCAGCATTTTCGCCGTCGCGTTGCAGGCGATAACGCGCGCCGGGCAAACCGGCCGCGGACTCCCAGCGCCGTGCGACGTGTTGCGGCGTCGCAAGTTGCGCCAGCGTCGCGTTGAACTCGAGCAGAATGAAGGCCAGCACCTGCGCGCGATCGATCGGCGCGACGTCCTCGCAGAATGCCGGAGCGGGGTCGATCTCGTTTGCACCGGCCCCGCGATGAACGTTGAGTCCAACTCCGCAAGCGGTCCAGGCCAGTTCGCCGACGACGCGGGAGATGCACAGGATGCCGCAGACCTTCTTGCCGTGCAGAAGAAGATCGTTTGGCCAGCGCAGGCTCGTTATCACCCCGCGCGACGCCAGCGCAGCATGCACGGCGAGCGCCGTCCAGAACGGGACGACCCACAGCGTGTTCGCCGGTAACGCACCGGGCAGTATGGTGGTAAATAGCAAGCTCGTTCCGGGAGCTGCGATCCAGCTTCGGCCTTTGCGCCCCGCGCCGCGCGTTTGGAAATCGGCGACGATCGTAAGTCCGCTCGCATCTGCTTCGCCCAGCTGTTTGAACGCATCGTCGTTGGTGCTTGCGGTTTCGCGCACGTAGCGCACCTTTGCAAAGGGCGTGCAAGCGAGTGCTTCAGCAACCGAAGCGTACGGATGTTTGGAACGAGTCATGAACGCGCGTTCTGCCGAGACGACAGGCCTTCCCGGCCCGTTGGCCGTATTCGGGGCCTTCTATGGCTATCGAACGGACGCTTATCCTTTGCAAACCAGACGCCGTCTCGCGCAACGTATCCGGAGAGATCATCGCTCGCTTCGAACGCCGCGGATATCTGATCATCGCGATGAAAATGATGCAGCTCGATGGCGAGCGCGCACGCAAGCACTATGCGGAGCACGCCGGCAAGCCGTTTTTTGACGACCTGGTCGAGTTCATCAGCTCGGGACCGCTCGTTGCATTCGCCGTTGAAGGCGAAAACGCGGTCGCGGGCTGCCGCCAACTGATCGGTGCCACCGATCCCGGACAAGCCGCTCCCGGATCGATTCGCGCGGACTACGCGCAGGTGATGGGGCGCAACCTCGTTCACGGTAGCGATAGCAAGGCCAGCGCCGAGCGCGAGCTGGCGCTGTTCTTCGACCCCAGCGAATACGTCTCGCGCAAGCACGACCTAGAACGCTGGATGTACGAGCAGTAGTGTCGCTCGACGTACTGCGTGGGAGCGGGCGCCCCTTGATCGAGGGCGTGCATGCACGCGAGATTCTCGATTCGCGCGGCAACCCGACGATCGCCGTTGCGGTTGCCACGAGTTTCGGTGCCGTCGAAGAGGCGATGGTGCCATCGGGTGCGTCGACCGGTGCGCACGAGGCTGTCGAGATGCGCGACGGCGATCACAAGCGCTACGGCGGGAAGGGCGTTCACAAAGCCGTTACGGCGGTGAACGATATCGTCGGTCCAGCGATTGAAGGACTGGATGCCACCGAACAGCGCGCCATCGACCAAAAGCTTATCGAGCTCGACGGCACCGCCAACAAGGCGTTTCTTGGCGCGAACGCACTGCTGGGCGTTTCGCTGGCAGTTGCGCGTGCGGCCGCGGCCAGCTTAGGCGTTCCGCTCTACCGGTACCTCGGCGGCCCCTCGGCGGCAACGCTTCCCGTTCCGCTGATGAACGTTATCAACGGCGGCAAACATGCCTCCGGCGCGCTGCAGTTTCAAGAATGCATGATCGTTCCGCTTGGCGCGAGCAGCGAGCACGAGGCCGTGCGATATGGGGCGGAAGTGTTTCACGCGCTCGGCAAGCTGCTGCACGACAAGCACTTGCCGACGCAAGTCGGCGACGAGGGTGGATACGCTCCACCGCTGGACTCCATTGAGGGCGCCCTCGACCTCTTGGTGCAGTCGATCGAGCGCGCCGGCTATGCTCCCGGCCGCGATATTGGGATCGCACTCGACCCGGCGTCGAGCGAGTTCTATAAAGAAGGCAAGTACTTTGCCCGCGACTCGCAGCATGGTCTTTCGAGCGGCGAGATGATCGCTCTGTACGAGGCGCTGCTCGCGAAGTACCCGATCGTTTCGATCGAAGACGGCTTGGCCGAAGACGATTGGGATGGCTGGGCAAAGTTGACGCGGGCGTTGGGGAAGAAGGTTCAACTCGTTGGCGACGACCTGTTCGTCACCAACGTGAAGTTTCTCGAACGCGGCATTCGCGAGGGAATTGCCAACTCGATCCTGATCAAGGTCAATCAAATCGGCACCTTGACCGAAACCCTCGACACCATCGCGATGGCGCACGGCGCCGGTTACACCACGGTGATTTCGCACCGTTCGGGCGAGACCGAGGACACGACGATCGCCGATTTGGCGGTCGCGAGCGGCGCGGGTCAGATCAAGACCGGCTCACTTTCGCGTAGCGACCGGGTGGCCAAATACAATCGCCTGATGGCGATCGAAGAGCAGCTCGGCGAGGCGGCCCACTATCCGGGCGCGGCGGTCTTTCGCCGCTAGCGGCTAGCGGCGCGCGGCGAGCGCGCGGTTCTCGTCGCGCAGGCGAACGGTCAGCAGCGCGGTGTTCAGGAGCGTAAATACCAACGCTACCGCGACTTGTCCGAACGCCAGCGGCAGCACGGCGATCTCCAGGGCAACGACGACGTAGTTTGGATGACGCAGGAAGCGATACGGGCCGTGGAGCACGAGCGGTGCGTCGCGCGGCGTGACGATGCGGGTCGTCCAGTACGGCCCGAGGCTGGCGATCACCCAAATGCGCGCGATCTGTAGCAGCGCAAACGCAGCCACAAGCCACCAATGCACGGTGAGGTTAGGCGTACGAACGATCACTGCGGCGATCGTTGCCAGCCACGCTGCGTGCAGGATAACGAACAGCGGATAGTGCCCGTGTCCCGTCTCGACGGCGCCGTCGCGCAGCAGCGCCCGGGTGTTTCGGCCGGCGTAGACGAGCTCGACCAGGCGTTGCAGCGCGACCAGTGCGACGATGACGAGCGCGACGATCATCGTTCGAGCGTTACGAATGCCGCGGTGAAACCAGGCCCTAACGAGCTGAGCAGAGCGCGCCGCCAGCCGTCGCCCCGCGCGAGATTCCGGTCCAAGACGAACATGACGGTTGCTGCCGACATGTTCCCGTAATCGCGCAACACGGTACGGGAATCGGACAGCGCGCCGTTGTGGGTGCCGAATGCACACTCGAGCGCATCGATCACCTTCGCACCGCCCGGATGGCAGAGAAAAGCATCGATGTCATCGAGGGTCAGGCTGCTGCGCGCCAAGTATTCGCTGGTGATGGCGTGCATTTCGGAGTTGACCAACTGTGGAATGTCGCGCGAGAAAATCGCTTTGAGACCGTCCTCGGCGACGTCCCACCCCATGACGTCGAGCGAATTGACGAACGTGTATTCCCCGTGCGCGGTCAAGCGCGGCCCCTCGCCCTCGGTTGAGAGCAGCGTCGCCGCTGCGCCGTCACCGAACAGGGCCGTGGCAACGATGTTGCTCTTGCTCAAATCGTCGCGGCGGAATGAGAGCGCGCACAGCTCCACGACCAAAAACAGCACGAGCGATCCTGGCTCGACTTTTGCAACCG
>JBPYDW010000139.1:0-7571 GCA_051986335.1 Vulcanimicrobiaceae bacterium
TACGGCCCGCTCAGCGGCCTGCACGAGCCGCCACCGCCGTAACGCTGCTCGCAGCGCGAGAATGTCCTTCGCACCGCCTAGCGTGGCATTTCAACGTACATGGCCATCCCGAAAATTGTCTTGGCCGAAGATGACGCCGCCATTCACGAGCTGCTCCAACATCATTTTCAACGCGCCGGCTTGAGCGTTCTTGGCGTCACCGATGGCCTGGCCGCGTTGCGAGCCGCTCGCAACGTCGCCGATCTGTTGATCCTCGACATCGGCATTCCGGGGTTGGACGGCTTCGAGGTGACGCGGGTACTTCGTCGCGAGGGCTCGCCGTTGCCGATCCTCATGCTCACCGCACGCGCCGACGAAGTCGATCGCGTGGTCGGCTTCGAGCTGGGCGCCGACGACTACGTCACCAAGCCGTTTAGTACCGCGGAGGTCGTTGCCCGGGTGAAGTCGATCTTGAGACGCTCGGGCCGAACGTTCGACGCCATGCCGGTGCTTTTCGAGATTGGGCGCTTGCACATCGACGAAGCTGCGCGCGAGGCCCGCATCGACGGCCGCGATGCCGAGCTAAAGCCGCGCGAGTTCGGCCTGCTGCTGGAGCTCGCGCGGCATCCAGGCGTTGCGCTTTCGCGCAAGCAACTGCTCGATCGAGTCTGGGGTTTCGATTTTACCGGCGACGAGCGCACGGTGGACGTGCACGTGCGCCGACTGCGCGCAAAGATCGAGGAACGCTGGAACGTGCCGCCGCTGGTTGCGACCGTGCATGGCTACGGGTACAAGTTCATCCGCGCTTGACCGGGTAGCGCACCTGGGCGCAGCACTGCGCGGCATCGTCACTCGCCGTCCGGTCGCGCTGCTGGTGTTGCGCGTCCGCGATTTCGAACGCGTCGCGTGGCGCGATGGCCGCGAAGCCGCGCGCGGGTTTGCCGTTCAGACCGCTGGTGCGTTCCGCGCAGCCGCCTGCGAAGTGCTGCGTCCTGACGATCGCGCCGCGCACGACGATGACTCCGACCTTTTCCTAATCGGCATGTTTTCGAAGCCGCGGAGCGGTCGCGTACCGCTGCCCGTCGACTGCCGCGCAACCCTCCAACGCGTTGCAGCCCGCCTGCGGGACACTGCGACGCTCGACCTGGAGACCGGCTGGACGATCGTCGGTGCGCGGCCGCCGCGCTGCAACCTGCGGCGCGAGATCGAGCGTGCGTTGGAGCGCGGCGCGCGCGAACGGGAACGGCATGAATTCTTCGCGACCGTTGGGCACGAGCTGCGCACTCCGCTCACCGCAATTCGCGGCTATTTGGAGACGTTGCTCGAGGACGCGGTCGATCCGTCGACGCGCCGGCGCTTTCTCGCGACCGCGGCCCGAGAAGCCGCGCGGCTGGGACGCTTGGTGGACGGCATGCTGGATTTCTCCTTGCTCGACCTGTCGGCCGATGCACTGGCATTCGTTTCATGCGATCTGAGCGAACAGATTGGCGCGGCATGCGATGCCGTCTCGCCGCTGGCGGCGCGACGTCCCGTATCGCTCGAGCGTGCATTCGTGCCCCCGGTGAGCGTCGGATTGAGTGCCGACGGCTGCACGCAAGCGTTGCTCAACGTGTTGGAAAACGCCGTAAAGTACAGTCGCGCCGATGGACGGATTCGGGTGAGCGGCGAGATTCGAGCGCCGTACGTTTGCGTGCGCGTCGACGACGATGGGGACGGTTTGCGGGCCTGCGAACGACGGCGAATCTTCGATTATCGCGGCCGCGGAGGTGCGGTCCATGCCGAAGGGCGTGGGCTCGGATTAACCATCGTTAAAACCATCGTTCAACGCGCCGGTGGCGAGGTACGTGCCGAGAGGTCCCCGTTGGGTGGCGCGCGTTTCGAGCTTCGCCTGCCGATTCGAGCGGAGTTTTTACCGCCGCTGTCGTAGACGTACGCCCGTGACAATGTCGCGGGCCGATTTTGCGCACCCGGCCGAGGCCGATTTCGCACGGCTGCTGGACTTCTATCGAATTGCCTGGGCCTATGAGCCGCGGTGTTTTCCCATTGTCTGGAGCGACCGCGGCGAACCTATCGAATTCTTCACACCGGATTTTTATCTTCCGGAGTATAATTTGTACGTTGAGGTGACGGTCTTACGACCGAAGCTTCAAACGCGCAAGAATCGCAAGGTGCGGCTGTTGCGCGAGTCCCATCCGGAGGTGAGGATCAAGCTACTCAACCGCCGCGACGTCGAGCGACTGCTCTCGCGGATCGGAATTGCCTCATGATCGGCGACCTGCTCTTTGACGAGGCCGCTATTGCTCGTCGCGTCGCCGAGCTTGGCCGGGCCATCTCGCGCGACTATGCCGGAAGGGTCCCGCTGATCATCGGCGTTTTGAACGCATCGACCTTTTTCATGGCCGACCTCACCCGCGCGATCACCATTCCCTGCGAGTTCGATTTTCTCGCCGTAACCAAGTACAGCGACCGCGAAGGCATCCGCTTCGAAAAGGACACGGCGCAATCCGTCGAGGGCCGGCACATCCTGATCGTCGAGGACACGATCGATACCGGCATGACGTTGCAATACGTGGTCAAATCGCTGCGCGCGCGACACCCCGCCTCGGTGTCGGTGTGCACGTTGCTCGATCGTCCCCATCGCCGGCTCGCCGACATCGAGGTGGCCTATCGCGGTTTTGAGATTCCCGACGTGTTTGCCGTTGGATATGGATTGGATTACCTAGGACGCTACCGGGAGTTGCCCGCCCTATATGCACACGGCACCTGGCCTGCGTAAGATCGCCCGCCGCTGCGCGCTGCTGATTGCGGCCGTCCTCGCTTTACAGCCGGGCGCTGCTTCGGCATTGAGTCTGGACTCGATCGCACGCGCCGCCACGGGCTACACCAACTCCAACGAGCACTTGCAGACGATGTTCCGCTCGGCGCTGCTGGACACGACCAAGCTGGCGCAGTATCAGGCCGACGGGACCGCCTATGTGAGCACCGGCGATATTCCCGCCGAGTGGCTGCGCGACGCCAGTGCCCAAGTGCGTCCCTACCTTTACTATGCCAAGTCGGATCCGCAGGTGCGGGCGCTGCTGCGTGCGATCATCGCTCGTCAAGCGAAGTACCTGCAGGTCGACCCCTACGCCAACGCCTTCACCGTCGATTACCGGGTGTGGGAAGAGAAGTTCGAGCTCGATTCGCTCGCTTACCCGATTACGCTGGCATGGAGCTATTGGAAGGCCACCGGCGACACCAGCGTCTTCGATGCGGATTTCTCCAAAGCGCTCGACAGCGTGCTGAACACGATGTTGCGCGAGCAGAACCATCCGAAGAACTCGCGCTATACCGAGAAGGAACTGACGAATAACGGCACCGGTCGACCGGTCGGCTATACCGGGATGATCTGGACCGGCTTCCGCCCCTCGGACGATGCCTGTTACTACAACTACCTGATTCCCTCGGAAATGATGGCGGTCGTCGCGCTCGGTGATATGGCCGAAATCCAACGTTCGGTGTACCACAACATCATCAAAGCGAAGGCTGCTAAGGCGCTGCGCGATGAAGTGCAACACGGCATTCAGTATTACGGTCTGAAGTACGTGCCGAAGTACGGTTACATCTATGCTTACGAAGTCGACGGTTTGGGGAACGCCATCCTCACCGACGACGCCAACGTTCCGAGTCTGCTTTCGGCACCCTACATCGGCTATACGACGGCAAACGATCCGAACTACCGCAACACGCGCGCGTTTCTTCTTTCGCAGGACAACCCATCGTACTTCAGCGGAAGCGTCGCGCGCGGCATCGGCAGTTATCACACGCCCGACCATTGGGTCTGGCCCCTGGCGCTCATCATGGAAGGGCTCACCGCCACGAGCGGTAACGAGCGGCAGGACGTGCTCGCGCAGTTGCTCGCTAGCGACCCCGGCGACCATCTGCTGCACGAATCGTTCGATCCCGACGATCCGCGCCGTTACACCCGCGCCGACTTCGGCTGGCCGAACGCGCTCTTCTCGGAGTTTGTGCTCAACCTCGACGGCACGTCGCTGATTCCGATGGGCAACACCGACGACCTCGAATTCCGCTCGGAATAGCGCTTGCGCTCAGGATGACACCTGTGTTGCAGCGCGAATGATAGCGCGGTGACGAGCAAGGCCGACATTATCGTCGGGATTCAGTGGGGCGACGAAGGCAAAGGCCGCGTCGTCGATCTCTACGCCGCCGACTACGACGTGGTTGCACGCTTCGGTGGCGGCGACAACGCCGGACATTCCATCAAAGTCGGCGATAGAACGCTGGCGCTGCGGATCGTTCCATCGGGTGTGTTGCAGCCGCACGCACAGCTCTTCATCGGCGGCGGAACGGTCGTCAGCCTCGACGGTTTGTTAAACGAGCTCGACGGCTTGGCTGCCGGCGGCGTCGATATCGATCGCATCAAGATCGCCGATCGCGCGCACGTCGTTTTTCCCTATCATCGCGCCACCGATCGCGCGCTGGAGCTGGCTCGCGGCCGGGAATCGTTGGGAACGACCGGGCGAGGTATCGGTCCGGCGTACGTCGATAAGGCAGCGCGCGCCGGCATCACCTTCGGCGATCTCACCATCGAAAAGACGGTCGCCGCGCGCATTCGCGCAAATGCCGAACGGGCGCGCCGCGCCGGCGCCGAAGTGGGCTCGGTCGACGAGACCATCGCCGAGACGCTCGACCACGCCCGCCGGATCATTCCGCACGTCGTCGATGGCGTCGCCTACATCCACGATGCGTTTGCCCGCGGGCGCCGCGTTCTAATTGAAGGCGCGCAGGGCTCGTTGCTCGACGTCGGCTATGGAACCTACCCGTTCGTGACCAGCTCCCACACCATCGCCGGCAGCGCTTGCACGGGTCTGGGCATCGGCCCGACGAGCATCGCCGGCGTCATTGGGGTGGCCAAAGCCTACTGCACGCGCGTGGGTGGCGGGCCGTTTCCCTCCGAGCTGCTCGACGAGCGCGGCGAGCGTCTACGACAGGTCGGCAACGAGTTTGGAACGGTCACCGGGCGGCCGCGGCGCTGCGGCTGGTTCGACGCGGTCGCGGGGCGCTACGCCGCGCAACTCAACGGTCTTTCGTCGGTCGCCATCACCAAGTTGGACGTGTTGTCCGGATTCGATCCGATCGGAATTGTCACCGGGTACCGGCTCGCAAACAAGCCGGTGAGCTTTTCCGCCGCCGGCTCCGACGGCCTAACCGTGCAGGTTGAAGAAGTGGAAGGCTGGCGCGAACCGCTCGAAGAGATTCGCCGGCTCGAAGACCTGCCGCCGGCCGCTCAGCGTTACGTAACGCGCATTGCCGAGTTGCTCGACGTGCCGGTCGCGTTGGTCTCGGTCGGTCCGGAGCGTCGCCAACTCGCACGCGCCTAGCCGCACGAACCAAACGAGGGATGTCCCAGCGAGTGGCACGCTTTGCTTTTCCGCTGGAGGCGCTTCTCGCACAGCGGCGGCGCGCGGAAGAGGAATGCCGTCACCGTGTTGCGTCGGCGCTGCGTGCCGTCGAGGCTGCATGCGTCCCACAACGACGCCTCGGCAACCTTTTTCGAAGCCAGGCGAGCGCACTGAGCAACGGTACGCTGCTAGGTGGGACCGGGTTGCGCGTCCACGGTGCGTTTCTCGAACTGGCCATGGAATGGGAGCGGCGCGCGGATGCGGGTGCGGCGCAAAAGCGCGCGCAGCTGGAACGCGAGCGTAGCGCGTTGCATGCCGCGACGCGCGAGCGGCGAATCCTCGAGCGCCTACGCGAACGCCGGTTCGCTGTGTATACCGAGCGGGAACGCCGAGCAGAACAACGAGAACTCGATGACGCCAACGCAGGAAGATATCGAGCACCGGCAGTAGTCCCGTGGATGCAATCAACCGGCACGCGCGCCTTGTGGTGGACCGGGGTTTCAACGCCTCGGTAAGGTAAGCGCGTCCGCATACGAATGCGTCTACGGGCCGTCCCGAACCGGGGCGGCCCGCTGTTTTCTCGCCGATCGGAGTGTTCGTGACTGCAAGCGCGTCGCAGACGCCGGCACAACCACTCATAACGCGTACGCGAACGCTCGCGTCGGACGTGTTCACGCCCATCGGCGCCTATCTCGCGCTGGCGGACCCCGGTGCATCGTGTCTGCTCGAATCCGTCGACCAAGGCGGACGAATCTCGCGCTATTCGTTTCTCGGTCTGGACTATCTCGCCGCCAAAACGCTCGCGGCCAGCCCGCGGCTGCAAGCCGAAATTCGCTCGTTCGTTGCGCCCTATCGCCCGGTCGGCGATGAACTGGGGCAGGGAGCAGCGCTGGTCGTCTTTTCTTACGATGCCGCGCGGCCGTTCGCCCGATTGCCCGAGCGCGCGGCCGACGTACCGCTCATGCCCGATGCCTACGTCGCAATTCCGGGAACCTGGCTGGCCTTCGATCATTTCACCGATACGCTGACGCTGTGGGCCTGCGGTAGTGACGCGGCCGAACTCGAGTCGCGTCTGGACGATCGTGTCGCACGGCTGCTGCAACGGCCGGTGGCGTTGCCGGCGCCGATGCGCGCGTCCGGGCCGCCGGCGATGTCGCTGGATCGTGCAACCTATCTTGAGTTAGCGCAGCGGGTGAAGCGGCACATCTACGATGGCGACGTCTACCAACTGCAACTCGGCATTCGCTTCAGCGCAGCGCTGCAAGGCTCGGCACTCGATCTTTACCGTAGCGTGCGCTCGCGCAATCCTTCGCCGTACATGTTTTTCGTCGACGGTCCGTTCGGGGAAGTGCTGGGCGCGTCGCCGGAATTCTTGGTGCGCCTCGAAGGGCGCCTGGCGCGCATCCGCCCGCTGGCGGGGACGCGTCCGCGCGGGCGCGATGAAGCTGAAGACGCGCGCATCGCGACCGAGCTGCTGGCCGATGAAAAGGAACGTGCCGAACACGTGATGCTCGTCGACCTCGCCCGCAACGATTTGGGCACCGTGTGCGAGCCGGGGACGGTCCGAGTCGGCGAGCTCTTACAGATCGAGCGGTATAGCCACGTGATGCACATCGTCTCCGACGTCACCGGAACGCTGCGCAGCGATCGGGACGGCTTGGACCTGTTGGCGGCTGGATTCCCGGCCGGTACGGTATGCGGTACGCCTAAAGTTCGTGCGATGCAGCTCATCGACGAGCTGGAGCCGTGCACGCGCGGATTCTACGCGGGTTCGATCGGACGCTGGTCGTTTGGCGGCGACTTCGACTCGTGCATCACGCTGCGCAGCGCCCACGTGCAGGGCGGACGTGTCTACTGGCAGGCGTCGGCGGGAATTGTTGCCGATAGCGTTCCCGAATCCGAGTATGCCGAGGTATTGCACAAGACGCGAATTTTGCGCGAAGTCCTGGGGGCTGGGACGTGAACCTGCTCTTCATCGACAACATCGACTCGTTTACGTTCAACGTCGTTCACTTACTCATCGAACAGGGCGCGCGCGTCGATGTCGTGGCAAGCGATGACGAACGCCTCACTCCGGCGCTGCTCGACCAACGCGACGCGCTCGTCGTCGGACCGGGGCCGGGCGTGCCGAACGACCATCCACGCATGGTCGCCGTTCTGCGTGCGGCACTCGAGCGCGAGCTGCCGACG
>JBPYDW010000140.1:0-7015 GCA_051986335.1 Vulcanimicrobiaceae bacterium
CCTCCGGCCGCGCCGGATAGATTCCGCAGTAGTAATGGCCGCTGCCCGAGCCCTTGAGAAAGACGCAGTTGTCGGCCAGATCGTCGCTGACTTTGCGGATCCACCCGACGTAGAATCCATCCGCGGACGGGCGGTCGTCGATATACCGCTCCATGACCTCCCGGTACGGGAGGCGGAGGTGATCGGCGATGCGCTGAACGTCGGCCCGGCTTACAAACGGTTCGTAGCCGGCGCAACATTCGGCGCAGCCCGCCGGGCAGGTGATGTTGTCGGGCAAGTCCTTTAAATGCTTGCGCGCGAGATCGATCACCGCGGCAACGGTCCTAACGAATTCGGGGTCGTCGTTGTACTTGTAGACCCATTCGCGCGCGGTGATTTCGTTCACGTTGTAGTAATGGGTCGTCGTTTCGTTATAGGTTATCGTGACGTGCTCTTCGTCGATCTCGATTTTCTGGACTTTCTCCATCGGCCGGGTATCGAGCATTTCCGGATGCGTCGACTGGCCGGTCTGCCGTGTGAAATTGCGCAGATTGGTAAGGTCAATGGTCTCCATAATGTCATCCTGAGCAAAGGCGAAGGCTGCATTCTTCGGGACGATGCGGGTGCCGCCTGTATGTGCGCGGTAAATAGCCTGCCATGAGAACGGCGATCGGAGTCGATCTTGGCGGTTCACACGTTGCTGCAGGAGTCATTACCGAGGACGGAGCGATACATCAACAGCACGACCTCGACATCGAGGATCGTTCCTTTGAGAACGTCGTGGCCTCGGTGGTCGACGTCACCACCAAAGCCCTGGCCGATGCGGGGGACGACGTCGTCGGCATAGGCGTGGGCTCGCCCGGCAACGTCGTTCCCGAGACCGGCGAAGTGCTCTATTCGCCGAACTTCGACTGGAAGGACGTGCCGCTGGGCCAACGGCTACGCGAGCACTTTGCGCAGCCCGTTTTCGTCGGCAACGATGCCCGCTGCGCGACGTTGGGCGAGTACACGTTTGGAAGCGGAGTAGGAACGAACGACTTCGCGCTGGTTACGCTCGGAACGGGCATCGGTGGCGGCATCGTGAGCCGCGGTCACCTGCTGTTGGGATATCGCTACGGCGCTGGTGAAGTCGGTCACCACCAGATTCGCAGCGACGGCTTCGTTTGCTCGTGCGGGAAGATCGGCTGTTTCGAGGCGCAGGCCTCGGGAACGGGGTTGATCAGGCATGCCTTTGCGGTTGCGCCGTCGTTCCCGCGCAGTACGCTGCTGGACAAGCCGCGCGAGAAGCTCAGTTCGAAGAAGATTCGCCGCGCGGCACAGGCGGGCGATCCGCACGCGCTGGCTGCCTGGAAGAACTTTGCCCGCGATCTCGCGCAAGGCGTCTCGAACATCATCGCCTTCGTCAACCCCGAGCTGATCGCGTTGGGCGGCGGGGTGAGTACCGCCGGCGATTTCATGCTCGACGCAATCCGGGGTCGCGTCGACGAGCTGACGACTATGGTGCCCAAAGGCACGACCCGGATCGAGATCGCCAAGCTCGGCAACGACGCCGGACAGGTCGGCGCGGCAACGATGGCGTTTCGCGGTGGATTGAAGACCGTTCTCGATGAGTAGGCGTGCGCTGGTCACCGGCGCTTCGGGCGGTCTCGGGCTGGAGTTCGCAAAACTGCTTGCCGCCGACGGCTACGATCTGGTCTTGGTCGCGCGTTCGCGCGACAAACTCGACGATGTAGCCACCGCACTGCGCGCCGCCTGCGGCGTCGCGGTGGAAGTGGTCGTGCAAGACTTGGCTTCGGCGAACGCAGCAGCCCAACTGCAGGCGCGCGTTCCCCAGTGTGACGTACTGATCAATAACGCCGGCTTTGCCACCGCCGCGAGTTTCGTCACGATTCCACCCGAACGCACGCGTGGGGAGCTGCAACTCGACGTCGTAACGCTCACCGAGCTGACGCGCCTCTATCTGCCCGGAATGCTGGAACGCCGCGACGGAAAGATTTTAAACGTCGCGTCTACGGCCGGTCTGCTGCCCGGCCCGTTTGCGGCCGTCTATTACGCGGCGAAAGCGTACGTGATCTCGTTCTCCGAGGCACTATGGTACGAGCTCCGCGGCAGCGGCGTTTCGGTGACGTGTTTCGCTCCCGGTGCGACCGCGACGGGTTTTAGCGAGCGCGCCGGGGCCGGCACGTCGCTGTTGTTCAAACTGCCCGTTGCCGATGCGGCCAAGATGGCCCAAGCCGGATATCGCGGGATGCAGCAAGGGCGCCGCCTCGTCATTCCCGGTCTGACCAACAACGTGCTTGCACTGTTGTCGCGCGTTGCACCGCGCCGCCCGCTCTTATGGGTTTCGGCGAAGACCATCCAGCCGAAAGGGGGCTAGCGCAGGCTAAACGCCGGCGGCTGCTTTGAGCGGTCCGGGCACCAGCGATTCCTGCGGGGGAATCGTATGCGACGTTGCAATTTGGGCGATGAGCGCAGCGATGCGGCGCGAGGAGTGAACGGGTGCGACGCGCTCTTGGTTGTGGCGAATCTGCGCCAAGCGGTCGGGCGTGCGAATCATGCGCCGTACGGCGGCTACCACGTCGGCACTGCCGTGCAGCGCAATCTCGCCCAAGCCGTTGCGCCGGACGAACTCGACGTTGCCTCGCTCCTGCCCGGGAACGTAATCGTAGACGACGACCGGCAGACCGGCAGCATTCGCCTCGGCGAGCGATCCCGGTCCGGCCTTGGTAACGAGCAAGTCGGCCGCGTGGAAAAGTTCGGGAATCTTGTCGGTGAACCCGAGGACGGTCATCGGTGTCGGCAACGCGATCGATAACTCGTCAAGCCGCTGGCGCAGCGACTCGTTTCGCCCGCAGACGACCACCAGGTGAATCGGCAACTTGGCGCGAGCCAGGGAGAGCGCGGTCGGAAGCAGTTTGCCGCCGCCTTCGCCGCCGGCCATCAGCATGACGATCATCGCGTCGGTCGGCAAGCCCAGTTGCGCTCGCAGCTGCTCTTTGGTTCCGACGACGTCGTCGAACTTCGGATGGATCGGGTGTCCGAGCAAGCGCAGGCGCGAGGGCGACACGCCGCGCGAGAGCGCTCGATCGTAGACTTCACGCGCGGGCACCACAACCGCGTCGGCCTGTGGCGTCAGCCACGACTCGTGAACCTTTCCCAAATCGGTGATCACGGTGACGATCGGAATGTGGTCCATGCCGGCATCTTTGCGCGCGCGCAGCGCGGCATGATTGAGCAACGGATGCACCGATACGATGACATCCGGATCGTAGGCCAGGAAGAGGTCGCGCAGCCGCTCGCGGTAGAGCGGCTCGCAGAAGCGAACCAGGGCCTTGTAGCGCCGGCGGCCGTTGGTCGCATAGTAGAGTGCGCCGTACACCGGCGGAGCGTAGCGCAGAGCCATCGAGTAGCCCAGGCCCAGCTGGGTCAGCGGGAACGAACAGTGGGCGGCGACGTCGTCGATCCGATGCTCGAAGCGGGCAGGCTCGTCGATCTCGTTCAAGGCGGCGACGATCGCGTTTGCGGCACTGCGATGGCCACCCCCGGTGTCGGAGATGAGGAAGAGGGCCCGCTTGGTCAATGTGTTCTCCCGTTAGGCTGCTCGCATGGGCGAGCTCTTTGCGCGGCGCAAGGCCGCGTTGCGCACCCGGCGGCTCGTCGGAGCAAGCCACGCCATCAGTGCGCGAGCCGGAACATCATAGAATCGGAAGATGTCCCCAAACTCGATATCCGGGTTTCGGTGGTGCCCGTCGTGGTCCTCGGGTAGAACGATCTGCAGCCATCGCAGCAGCGGCCGCAACCAAGCAGGCGTGTGCCAGCCTAGCTCGGTGGTGTGGCGCCACCAAACGTGGAACTGACCGGCGCCCAGGCCCAATAGCGCTCCAGGCCAGGAGTACTGCCATAGTAACGCCGCGATCGCCAGGTACGGAACCGCCCCGAGAAAGCCGTCGAGCAGAACCGCGGGGTCTTTCGAGAGCACCGCGTGGTCCCAATACGAGCGGCGCCGGTCGTGGTGCGTACGCAGATGCAAGGTGAACCACATGTGCTGCGGCACGTGATAGAAGAACGTCGATGCAAAGTCTCCAACGAGCAATACGGCGAATGCAACGAGTATCGCGGCCAAGATCGACATGGTTCAAACACCTCCTTCCGTTTCAAGTAGGGGCAATCGCGAGCATCTTGTGTGCCTGCGGGAGCCCTCCCCATACAATTTACCCTAAATCGCTCGTCGCATTACCGCGCGCAACCCATCTCCTTAACGTTGCCATAAGGTCGCCGCACGATCCCAGTGACAGCGACGGCATGTTTGGTGCGCGGCTCGTCTACGACGGCACGTCGATGCCACGCGACCTGGCGATTGCGCGGGCGCTCTTGCACACCAACGTCCATCTGTCACCGGGCGACGCACTGCTCTTTGCAGCGCAAACCACGAGCGCTGCAAACCGCAACGGGTTGCCGCCCGAGTTTCTGGCGGCAACGCTGTTGCAAGAGTCAGCCTACGATCCCGATGCGATTTCTTCAGCTGGCGCCGTCGGCATCGGTCAGTTCATGCTCGATACCGCGGCCGGCGCCGGCATCGATCCCTTCGACCCACTGCAGGCTATCGACGGTGCGGCCGCGTTGCTCGGCGCGTACGCGCGAACGTACGCGCGCAACTCCGACGAGCCGCTTACCTTGGCGCTGGCGGCCTACAACGCCGGCCCGGGTTCGGTATCCGCATACGGTGGCGTGCCGCCCTACGCCGAAACGCGCGAGTACATCGCACTGATCTTCGATCGGGAGGCGCGGATCCTGGGCTACGAAACCGGCTCGGCCCGGCGGGGAGCCGGGTTTTTCGGCGAATAGCCGGATGCATGAAGAGACTGTTTGGAGCCGTTTGCACATTCGCCGTAGCCGCCGTTCTCGCCGGGTGCGGCAGCGCTACCGACAACGTGGACTTCAAAGTGCCCGACGGATACCAATCCAAGGTGAACATGTTCGGCATGCAAGTCTGGACCAAAGGCGCCGATAACAACGATCAAACGGCGATCATGCTGATGAAACTGCCGGTTAAGATGGATCCCAAGAACTTCCAAATGCCCGATCTCAACTCGGCCGGACTCAAGAACAGCAAGGTGACCGCCGAGAAAACGACGACGATCTGCGGCGACCAACCGGCGGTGATCGCGTCGATGACGGGAACGAGCAATGCCAACAAGGATGAAAGCGTCGACATGGTCGTCACCGGCGCCGGCGGGGCGACCTACATGGCGATGTACATGCGGCCGGCCGGCTCCGCGCCGGATGCCGACGCCCAACACGCGATCAACAACGTTTGCGCTAAGAAATAGTCGCAGTTGACGCCACTACTGCGCCGGCTCTTTGCGCGCCAGCCGCTTTCGTGGACCCTCGGTGAATCCGAGGGTCCTCGTCTGCGCCGCGTCCTCGGTTGGCCGGCGCTTACTGCGATCGGTCTTGGAACCATGCTCGGCGGCATCTTTCCGACCGACGGTCCCGGCGCAATGGCCGCCGGTCCCGCAGTAATCGTTTCATTTCTCATCTCGGGTGGATTGTGCGTGGCCGTCGCGCTGTGCTACGCCGAATTCGCCTCGATGGTTCCGGTTGCCGGCAGTGCCTATACCTATGCCTACGCAACCCTCGGCGAGTTGGCGGCCTGGATCATCGGCTGGGATCTGATACTGGAGTACGGTGTCAGCGTGGCGCCGACGGCGTCATCGTGGTCGGCGTACGCGCAAAGCTTGCTTGGCGAGGCCGGGTTCCATCTTCCGGCGTGGGCGCAAACTGCAAGCCTGCCCATGCATGGAGCCTGGTGGCAGCTCAACACGTTGGACCTGGCGCACGCGCACGTCGACGTGACCGCCGCGATCATCGTGTTGCTGATCACGGTCTTGGTTGCCATCGGCATCCGCGAATCCGCTAATGTTAATGCGGCCTTCGTGGTCATCCAAATCGTTGCGATGCTGGTGTTCATCGCGGCGCTGGTGCCGCACGTTCACCAAACGAATCTGCATCCGTTTGCCCCGTTCGGCTACCACGGCATCATCACCAGCTCGGCGCTGGTGTTTTTCGCCTACATCGGATTCGACACGGTGACCGTCGCCTCGGAGGAGGCGAAGAATCCCACCCGCGACGTTCCGATTGGAATTCTCCTGTCGTTGGTCATCGGCGCCATCCTGTTTTGCGCGATCGCCTTCATGACGTCAGGCGCGCTTTCGTACAAGAACATCACCGGTGACGGCGGCGCCGCAATGACCGACGCGATCTCGGCGGCGACGCACAGTCGCTTGCTCGTCGACGTCGTCGCGATCGGCGGCGTTGCCGGCAATCTGACGGTGATGCTGACGTCGCTGCTCGGGCAGATTCGCATCTTCTACGTGATGGCGCGCGACCGGATGCTCCCGCCCGGGGTGGCAAAGATCCACCCCCGCTTTCGCACGCCCGCTCGCATGACGATGATCACCGGCGTGCTGGTCGCGATTCTCGCTGCCGTCTATCCGTTGCGCATTTTGCTCGAGTTCGTGAATATCGGCACGCTGACGGCATTTGCGATCGTCTGCGCCGGGGTCGCGGTCTTGCGGGTCGTCGAGCCGAATGCCAGCCGGCCCTTCCGAGCCCCGCTGGCTGTGGTTTTCACGGTCGTGGGCACCCTCGGATGCCTCTACCTCATCGTGGCCGGCCTAGGCCAAGCGACCTGGTGGCGCTTTATCATTTGGTTTTTGGTCGGAATTGGGGTATACGCGGCCTATGGATATCGCAAGTCGCGGCTGGCCCAATCGGCCTAGCGCCCGCAAACGTGCAGCCCGTTGTGCGGTTATAGGCTGAATCATGGAACCGGGAGGCCCGATGCACGCCGTACTCACTCGAATTTCGGATCGCTTGGAGATCGTCACGGTTCCGCGGCGCGAGCAAGACGGTGCGTTTGCTCGCGACGTCGCAGCCGGGTTACGCGCCCCGCTCAAGACGATTCCCTCGAAATACTTTTACGACGATCTGGGCTCCACGCTCTTCGACGCGATCACCTACTTGCCCGAGTACT
>JBPYDW010000141.1:0-3667 GCA_051986335.1 Vulcanimicrobiaceae bacterium
TACTAACCCTCGGCACGCGATGCTCAACCTCGGCCGCGGCCGCATTCTGGCGACCGACGGCACGGTCTTGGCGCAAACGGTAGATGGCAAACGCGTCTATCCGCTCGGCGCGGAACTGGCGGCGCCCATCGGGTATGCTTCGGCCCGTTACGGTACAAGCGGCATAGAAGGAAGCTTCGATCGTGCGCTCAGCGCTCCCGACTATAGCGGCGATCCGTTGGCCCAGCTCTCGCAGCTTGTCGCCACGCTGCGCGGAGAACGGGTGCAGAACCAGGGCGCCGACGTCGTTACGACTATCGTGCCGAGCATTCAGGCAAAGCTTTTCGATCTGTTATCGCAGTACCCACGCGCTGCCGGCATCGTTCTCGATCCGCGTAGCGGCGCGGTGCTGGCGCTGGCGAGCCTCCCCAGCTACGACCCCAACGATTTCGACGCCGAGTTTCCGTCGTTGCGCGCCGATCCGGAGTCGCCGCTGCTTAACCGCGCGCTGGAGGGTCTTTATCCTCCAGGATCTACATTCAAGATCTTCACGGCCGCCGCAGCCCTCGATAGCAACACCGTGACCCCGGATTCGCGTTTTGAGGATCCCGGCTACCTCGTCATCGGGAACTTCACGCTTCACGACAACGAAAGCGAAGCGACCGGATATCAGGATGTGACGACGGCATTTGCCCTCTCGAGCAACGTCGATTTCGCGCAGATCGCGCTCAAGATGGGCACCGATACGTTCTACGACTACTTGCACCGCTGGGGCATCGGCGACTCGCTCGACTTCCAGCTCCCGGTGCAACGCGATCGAGTACCTCCCGCTTCGACCATCGTACCGGGTGAACTAGCCCAAATGGCCTTCGGCCAAGGGGCCTTGCTGATGACGCCGCTGCGGATGGCGCTGATCGGCGCGACGATCGCCAACGCCGGAGACGAGCCGCGGCCGTACGTGGTTCGTGAAGTCCTACGTGACGGTGTACCGCAGAGCACGTCCGAGAGCGTGACGCTCGCAAACCCGGTATCTTCCGATACCGCCGCGAAGGTTACGGCGATGATGATCGCCGTCGTGCAGCGCGGAACGGGCGCTCCGGCGCAGCTTCCCCAGGTCACCGTTGCTGGAAAAACGGGCACTGCTACCAATCCACTCGGCCGCTCGCACGCGTGGTTCGTCGCCTTTGCACCGGCCCAGAACCCACGCGTCGCACTTTCGATCGTCGTCGAAAACGTGGGTTACGGCGCGACGTACGCCGCGCCGATCGCGCGCGAAGTGATACGAACGGCGTTGGAAAACGGAGGTTCCCCGTAGTTGATTGAGGAGAGGGTCTTCAATAACCGCTATCGCCTAGACAGGAAGCTCGGCGAAGGCGGGATGGCGACCGTCTACTGCGGGACCGATATCTTGCTGCGCCGGCGCGTCGCGATCAAAGTACTACGCGAGCAATACGCAGCCGATGCGGAGTTCGTGCGGCGCTTCTATCAGGAGGCCGAATCGGCCGCCAAACTATCCCACCCAAACATCGTCAACACTTACGATGTCGGCAGGCAGGGCGACGCGTACTTCATCGTGATGGAGCTAGTAGATGGCTCCTCGCTGGGGGAGATCATCGCCGCGGACGGACGCCTTCCCGAACCGGTCGCAATCGACTACGCGGCGCAGATTGCAAGCGGCCTTGCGTACGCCCACCGCCAGGGCCTGCTCCACCGCGATATCAAGCCCGCCAACATCTTGGTCACCAAGGATGACGTCGTCAAGCTTTCCGATTTCGGGATTGCGCGAGCGGTTTCGCAGCAGACGATGGCGCTGACTAAGCCGGGGCTGGTGATGGGTAGCGTGTATTACATCTCGCCCGAGCAGGCGCAAGAACACGAGATCCACGAGACGGCGGATTTGTATAGCCTCGGCGTTGTGCTCTATCAAATGCTCACTGGGAAGCTGCCGTATACGGGCGAATCGCCGGTTACGGTCGCGCTGAAACACATCGGCGACCCGGTGCCAACGATCGACGCGCGTGAGACCGGTGTAAGCCCCGCACTGGCGGCAATCGTCAACAAGCTTTTGCAGAAGAAGCCCGAGCACCGGTTTGGATCGGCGAGCGAATTGGCGACCGCACTGAGAGAAGCGCGCGAACGCCCCGCGGTTGCCGGCTATCGCATCGTCGACGATGCTCCCGGATCGGGCGCTTACGCTCTGCCGCCTCGCCGCTCTCCCATGCCCGACCGCCGCCCCCTGCCTCCTGTTAGCGAAGAGCGCGAATCGCGACGATCGCCGTGGACGATCGCAGCGCTGGTTGCGGCGCTCGTGGCCGCAACCGCGGCCGGATACATTCTCTTCGCCAAACCGTTCGCACCGCTCGCGGGCGGCGCCGTGGTGGGAGATTACACGGGCATGACTCTGGCGGACGCGCAGGATGCGATCGTGAGCGCTGGGCTGCGCACGACCTTTATGAAAACCGCGAGTGAAACGGTCCCTCCCGATCACGTCATTCGTCAGTCACCTCCCGCCGGGACGAAGGTAGAGAAGAATCAACTCGTCGAGCTCATCATAAGTAACGGTAAGCCTTTGCGCGGCCTCAACGACGTACGGGGCTTCAACGTAAATGACGCTCAGCGTTCGCTTCAGCAGGACGGCTTTGCCGTAACCATCGTACGCCGCTTCGACCCCACGATTAAGGACAACGTTATCGGTCAGCTTCCAAGGCCCGGAGCAAAAGTCGCCGATGGCAGCCGCGTCACGTTGATCGTTTCAGACGGTCCAAAACCGATCGTCATGCCGAACTTCGTCAACATGACGCTCGCCGCTGCGCGCGCGCTCGCCGACGCGCGTGGCATCACGCTCGACGCCTCTCAGAGCGTTCCAGGCACCCCGCCGGACACGATCGCTTCGCAGAGCGTCCCTTATGGGACGGTCGTCGACCGTAACTCGATCGTCCGCGTCGTCGTCAATAGCGGCGCGCCAATGGCATCCCCAGCATCCGAGCCAAACGGCCCGGTCGTTCCATTGCCGAGCGTCGTCAACGCAGATTACGCTTCCGCACAGAAGACGTTGACGCAAGCTGGCTTCGTAATCAGCGTGCGATATGCACAGCAAAGCTCAAACAACGGCACAATCGTCGCGCAGGATCCTCCCGCCGGCGAAGCGCCGCAGGGGTCGAAGGTGACGGTTACGCTCTCGATCTCCGGTGAAGTGCCCGATACCGTGGGCATGACTGCGCAAGGTGCGCTCAATACGCTCGAGTCGTATGGTTATTCGGTCGGGAAGTGGCAGTATACGACGAGCGCCGGCGCCAACGGGAAAGTTATCGGGACCGAGCCGAGCGCCGGGACGGCGCTCGCTCCCGGCTCGTCGGTAACGGTTATCGTGAACGGGACGCCGCAACCCTGAAGGACACATCGCTTCGCATCCTCGGAATCGATCCTGCTTTACGCACGACGGGATACGGCGCGATCGAACGCTGGAACGGGCGAGTTCGCCTGATTGAAGCCGGGGTCGTCGTCCCGAGCGCGCGAGGCACGCTCGAGGAACGGCTGCGCGAACTGCACTGCGGTATTGCTGAAGTAATCGCTGCGACGCAGCCGGCGCTCGTCGTGATCGAAGAGCTGTATTCTACGTACAAAAACCCGCGCACCGCGCTCTTAATGGGACATGCCCGCGGCGTGCTCTGCTTGGCAAGCGCGCAGG
>JBPYDW010000142.1:0-4063 GCA_051986335.1 Vulcanimicrobiaceae bacterium
TTCCGTATTTGGTTGACGAGCTCAACGCGCTGCCGTCGCTTGCGATAGCGATCGGTTTAGGCAAGATCGGCTTTGACGCCATCGTGCGGGCGTTGCGCGAGTGCAACTACACCTTCGACGAAAAGCCCGTATTCGGTCACGCTCGCGAATACCGCGCCACCGCCGGGAAGCGTGAAGTAACGGTCATCGCTTCGTTCCATCCGAGCCGGCAGAACACCAACACCGGCGTGCTGACGCGGCCGATGTTCGACGCGATTTTCGCTCGTGCGGCACGGCTAGTGCGGCGTCGTAGTAGCCCGGCCGGGTGAGATCACGCGGCCGCAGGCGTCGACGATCTGAACCAAGCCCAGCTTCCACTGCTTTTGAAAGGTGCGATCGTCGGGCGCCGGCGTGCCGAACGCTCGAACCGCTTCGCTACGGACGCCGGCGCGCGTTTGCTCGTCGGCGCCGGTGACGGTAATCGATCCCGGCTTTGCGTCGGCGTTTGTTTGAATCACCACTTGCGCGCCACGAAGCGAGAAGACGCGCGTCTCGCACGAGCGCAACGGAGCAAGAGTAGCCGATCCGCCCGTGCCGCTAGCGCTCTGGGCCGCACACGCGGCGAGCGCAAGCAGGCCCACCGTCAGGAATCGAGCGCGCACGCAGCCTGGATTTGGCGGCAGCTCTCAATGTTCCGCTTGCACGGCGGTCGAACGCAGATGCAAGTCGCGCAGTTGCTGCTCGGGCACCAGACTGGGTGCATCCATCATAACGTCGCGAAACGCCTGGTTTTTCGGAAAGGCGATGACTTCCCGGATATCCTCTTCACCGCAGGCCAGCATGACGATCCGGTCGATGCCCAGCGCCATCCCGCCGTGCGGCGGCGCACCGTAGTCCAGCGCGCGGATAAAGAAGCCGAAGCGTTCTTGCACCTCGTGTTGGCTCAAACCGAGCATCGCAAAGATCCGCCGCTGCTGCTCCGCCTTGTGAATGCGGATCGAGCCCGAGCCCAACTCGTAGCCGTTGAGCACCATATCGTAGTGTTGAGCGCGCATCGACATCGGATCGGCATCGATCAGATCCCACTGCCCCTCGCCGGGCGAAGTAAAGGGATGATGCGCCGGAACCGGCTCGCCGCTCTCCTCGTCGATCTCCAAATACGGAAAGTCCGTGACCCAACAAAACTCGAAACGCTGCGGGTCGCGCATGCCGCAGCGAGCCCCGACTTCGTTGCGCATCTTGCCGGCTGCGGCTAAGGCTGCGCTACGGGCGTCGGCGAACAACAGGATCGCATCCCCGGTCTGCGCCCCGAGGTCGCTGCCCATAGCGGTTACGACCTCGCCGGTCATGAACTTGGCGGCCGACGAACGCACGCCGTCGTTCGCCAAGGCTACCCACACCATGCCTTTGGCCCCCAACTGCTTCGCCGTCTCGGCGAGCGAGTCGAACTCGCGCCGCGAGAGCGACGCTCCGCCCGGATAGCGCAAAGCAATCACCGCGCCGCCGGCTTCGACGGCGCTGCGAAACACCGCGAAGTCGCTGGATGCAAACAGCTCGCTTACATCGGTTAGCTCGAGGTCGATGCGGAGATCCGGTTTGTCGGATCCGTAGCGCTCCATCACCTCATGATGAGTGAAACGGGGAAACGGCGGCAGTTCAACGCGCAGCACCTCGCGCCAAACGTACCGCATCGCCGACTCCATCGTCTCCAGCACGTCGTCTTGCGTGGCGAAGGACATCTCAACATCGAGCTGGGTGAACTCCGGTTGGCGGTCGGCCCGTGCGTTCTCGTCGCGCATGCAGCGAGCGATCTGCATGTATTTTCCCAAGCCGGCGATCATGCAGATCTGCTTGAGCAGCTGCGGCGACTGCGGCAGCGCGTAAAACGTTCCCGGATGCAGGCGGCTGGGGACGAGGAAGTCGCGCGCCCCTTCCGGCGTCGATTTGATCAGGACCGGCGTCTCGATTTCGATGAAGCCGCGCTCGTCGAAGAAATCGCGCATCGCCTTCACCATCGCATGCCGCGTGCGCAGATTGGCCTGCATGCGCGGGCGGCGCAGATCGAGGTAGCGGTACTCCAAACGCAGGCTCTCGTCGACGTTTTCGTCGACATTTACCTGAAAGGGTGGCACCTGCGAGCGGTTGAGGACGTCGAGCGATTGCACGCCCACTTCGACGTCACCGGTCGGGAGCTTCGGATTCTGCGTGCCTTCCGGACGCAAGCGCACCTCGCCGGCAATGCGGATCACGTCCTCATTGCGCAGGTGCTCGGCATCGACGAAGCTTGGGTCGCCCGGATTTACAACGATTTGGGTGACGCCATCGCGGTCGCGCAGGTCGATGAAGATCAATCCGCCGTGGTCGCGGCGCCGGTTTACCCAACCCGACAACGAGACGAGGCTGCCGCTGTCCGACGCGCGCAGCTCGCCGCAGGTCGCTTTCTTGAGGCTATGAGTCATGCAGTGCCTGTTTGATTCCCGAAACGTAGTGATACTGTTGGACGACGTCGCGTGCAAACTTCGAGCGCTCGGCGCGTTTGTCGAACCAGCCGAGGACGATCGGCATCCTGGTCAAGGCCGCGTGCAGCCCCAGCGAAACTGGGGTCATGCCGAGGTTTAGCCGCACTTGCAGATCCGGGTGCTTGCGATAAAACCGCACCGTCGACCGCCCGGCCAGCTTCATCTTTTGCACTTGATCCTGATGCGGAATGTCCTGGCAATGATAACTGACCGCGCGCGGTTCGTAAACGATCTGGACGCCGGCCTTCTGCAGCCGATAGCCGAGTTCGAGATCCTCGTGGCCGTAGCCGGTGAACGACTCGTCGAAACCGCCGACGCGCAACAGATCGTCGCGTTGCACCGAGGCGTTGCCGGTTAGAAAATACAGCCAGCTCAAGCGTTTGCGCGACGGCGGGTGCAGGTGACCGCGCGCGGCGATGTGGTCGCGCTTGTACGCGTAATCGGCCAGGTCGCGCACCTGGACTTCCCAGCCGACGACCGCCAGGCGATCGCGCTGTTGATGGCGCTGCAAGTGGCGCGACAGCAGGTCCGGCGACGCCAGGATGTCGGCGTCGTTGAACATGACGACCTCACCGCGGGCGGCGGTTATGCCGGCATTTCGGGCCATAGCCCTCCCACTGTAGGCTCCCGGCAGATGGCGGACGTTCGCAAACCGCGCGCCGACGCCGGCTAAGTACTCGGCCGTGCCGTCGTTCGAATTGGAATCGCAGATCAGCAGCTCGTACTGCTCGCGCGGCAAATCCTGGGCGAGCAACGTCGGAACGACTTCTTGCAGCGTATCCAAACGATTGTACGTCGGGATCACGACCGATATAACTGGTTGCATTCTATGAGGTGCGTAACATTTTGACGGCGCCGACTATTTCAGAGCGCAGGTGCATAAGCGATGAGGCGTCGGCCCTCTCCGGTTTGCGCACGCATACGTTCGGAACGCCGTAGGGCGCCCACTCTTGCGAACTGAGCCGGAAGTAGCGATGTTCGAAGGCCACGACCGTTGGCCTGCGCATCGCACTTGCGATATGCGTCGCACCGGTATCGACGGTGACCACGCATCCGGCGCGCTCAAAAACCGCCGCCCAGCGGTGAAAAGGAAGCCCGTGCAGCATTGCATCGGCCCCCGTCCGGGCGAACGCCGGCGCGTCGGCATCGGCCTCGGGCGCGAACGTCAATACCAGTGGCCCAAGTGACCGCAGCTCGCGCGCCAGCTCGACCGTTCCTTCCAGCGTTGAGCCGGCGGTGAACCACCGCTTTCCCAAGTGCAGGACGATCGGATCGAGCGGCAGGTGCGCGACGGCAGCACGATCTTCGTCGGTGACGTCCAAACGCAGTTGCTCGACGCGCGCCGTCGCGCCGGCGAGCGCAACCAGGTCGAGCAGCTGATCGACCTCATGTCGCACGACGCGCTGCGGCTCGCGCTCGCATAGGTCCGGATCGGCTTCGGATATCATCAGGCGATTGACGTACCGCATCGCCGTCAATCGCGCCAGATACCTGCGTTCGTACGTATAGCCGACCCGAACCGCGGCGCGCGTTCGCCCCACGATCTGCAGGTCGGCCGAGCGCGG
>JBPYDW010000143.1:0-2888 GCA_051986335.1 Vulcanimicrobiaceae bacterium
CTGTAGCGCGAGAACTACGGGTGATGCGGTGGGCGGCGTTTCGGCGCAGCGGCAAACGAACGTTGGGGTGGCCCAGCGGCACGTTTCAGCGGCGCTACGAACGAGCGTTGCGGCGGCTGACCGGGACGCGTGTGCGGCGCGGGCGGCGGTGCCGCAGGACGACTCGCCGGCAGCGAACGCGCCGGCGGCGCAATCGGCCGATTGCGTGGCGGTAGCGGCCGCAAACCGCCCGTCGCTAGTGCGCGGCGATAGACCGAGCGAACTCCCGGAAACGCCTGGGTGAGAGCCGGATGATCGTCGAGCGTTCCATCGTAGAGGAGGATGGCGCCATTCTGCGAGCTGGCGGTGACGCGTGCGGCGGCCGATCCGACGCGCGCTTGCGTGTCGCCGGCGGCACCGGTCGTGGTCACAGGAGCGCTGAAACTCGTCAGCACGCGTCCCGTCCCGCTATGCGCGTCGATCTCGGCGCCGCTAGCGCCGACGCCGAGCGCGACGTTGCCGTAGAGCGTTTCAAAGCGCGCGAGTCCGGGGGTAAACGATCCGCGATCGTAAACGATGTTGGCGATCGCGCCGGTCACCTCGATCTGCGTTGCCGAAGAGTTGCCGAAGTAGACGTTGCCGATACCGTTACGAACGCGCAGGCGGTCGAACGACGAATCGTACACCGCAATCGGGCCGTGCAGGACTTGCACGAATCCCGTTCCGCCGACATTGCGCAGTTGGGTGCCGCCGTTTCGCACTGAGGTGAAGAAAGCGCCGCGATAGTCTTGCAACGCAACGCTGCCGTTACCGACCGTAGCAAAGATGAAGGCGGCGTTGTTCGGCACGGTAATCGTCGTGTCGCCGCTGCCGTTGACGAGAACCGCGGCGTGGCCGCCCGGCGAGAGCGGCGGCATTTGGAACACCTCGTAGGGAAGTGAGGCGGTCAGGCCGGCGTTGGAGTGCACCGTCTCTCCCGGCGCGGGAATTTGCGTCGGCAACCGGCTCGCGACCACGTCGGCGCCGAAACTCTGCCAGTTCACGCGGCCCTGCGTGTCGATCTGCACTTGCGCGCGGTTCCAGGTGTGGATCGTGAGGTTCCCCGACTGCAGCTGCACGCGCAAAATCGGCGCCGGTCCCACCGTTACATAGGCAGGCTCCGCCGGCGTCCGCGTGGTCGCCGCGCAGAAAAACACAAATAGAGCGAGGACGCAACGAGCGATCGCTATGCGGGTCCTGGGCACGTCCCCATTCTACGAGGTGGGCCCATGCGGGTCATGAGGATTGCGTGAAGGTGTCGGCCAGAAGCGGGAGGCTCACGCTGAAGAGCGCGCCCCCGCTTGGCGCTCGCGCGGCCGTGACGGTGCCGCCGTGCACGCGCGCGATCGAGCGAACGATGGCCAATCCGAGCCCGGTGCCGCTAACCGTGCGCGTGCGCGACTTGTCGGCGCGGTAGAACCGATCGAATATCAAGGCGATCTCGGACTCGGGAATTCCGGGGCCGGTGTCGGCAACCGTAACCCAAGCGCGCTCGCCGTCTTTTCCGGCGGTAACGTCGATCCGGCCCTGTTGCGTGAACTTGATTGCGTTGTCGATCAAATTGCCGACGAGTTGGCGAAGCAGATCTTCATCGCCCAATACCAATGCGTCTGCGCTCGAAGCAAAGCGAAGATCCAAACCTTTTTCCTGCGCGCGCGGCAAGGCCGCTTTAACCGCTTGTTGCGCCACCGCCGTCAGCGAGAGCGGTTCGCGCGGAACGTCATCGCCGCGATCGGCCTTGGCAAGCGTCAACATTCCGCCCACGACGCCGGCCAGCGTGCCGCTCTCCTCGACGATCGTCTCCAGCGATTCGCGCCGGACGGTTTCGTCGCGATCCGCCCAGCGCAGCAGCATCTGGGCGTTGGAATTGATCGAGGTGAGCGGCGTCTTCAACTCGTGCGAGGCGTCGGATATGAACTGGCGCTCGCGCGCAAATGCTTCACCCAAGCGGGCGATCAAGTCGTCGAACGAGGCCGCCAGCTGACCGATCTCGTCGCTGCGCTGGCGGATGGCTACCCGGTTTTGCAGCTGATCGCTGCCGATCTGGCGCATCGTGCGGGCGAGATGGTTGACCGGTTCGGTAATCTGCGACGCCAGCAGAAACGAGAGCAGCACGACGGCGAGTATCGTGCCCAGCAGAATCACGATCAGCGTTCGCTGCAGTTGGCTGAAGGTGCGCTGCAAGGCGCCCAGCGACTCGGCGACGTGCACGACGACGCCGGTCCGGCTGTCGAGCTGCAAGTACTGATCTTCGACCAAGAATGGTCCGCTCGGCAATCGCACGACGCGAAAGAGCGGACCGGGCGTTTTCGGGCCGAGCAACGGATTGGCCGTGAACTGCTGGCTTCCCAGGTTCGAACTCTTGTTGAGCAGCGATCCGTCGGAAGAGTTGACTTGCACGTAGGTCGTCGGCGAAGACCAGCTGGCCAAGTTGTTGCTGTTGATCAGCGTCTCCAACGAGTTGGTTGCCGAACCTCCAAAGAGTGAGGTCCCCGGTCGCCCCGCAGCGACGATCTCACCCATCGTTGCGTTGACCCGCGTTCGCGCCTGCTCGTAGAGGACGCTTTGAAAGCGCCAGGCGATCAGCGCGCCCAAGGCCACGATAACGGCGGCTAAGAGGAGCGCGTAACTGGCGGCGATCCGCCACCGCAGCGTGCGAAACATGGCGTAGCGGGCCGGGTTCCCCTAATCCTTGATGGTGTAGCCGACGCCGCGCACGGTCGTGATCAGCTTGTCGTCAAAACCGTCGTCGACTTTTCCGCGCAGATAGCGGATGTAAACGTCGATGAGGTTAGAGTCGCCGAGGAAATCGCTTCCCCACACGCCGTTGAACAGCTCGTCCCGCGTGTGCACCTTGTTGCGATGCAGCA
>JBPYDW010000144.1:0-3035 GCA_051986335.1 Vulcanimicrobiaceae bacterium
CGTAGGGCTGCAGATAGACCGGCAAGCCCCGCACCGACGACGCCGACGGTTGGCGTAGTGTCGCTCGAGAGCCGCGATCGCATGACCAAGACGCTCTAATGCGGCGCGAACCACACGGAATACCTTCGTACGTCACAAGCGAGCGACGCTATAACCGGGACCGCTCGGTGCCCGCGACGGCAATCCGCCCGACGCCAGAAAGAAGGCCGTCAGCCCCAGTACGACGACGGCCTGCAGGTTCCAACCTATCCCTGGGATAGTGAACATCGAGGCGAGTGCAACGAGGTAAATCGCCACGACCAGCCACGTCCTCGCCGGCTCACGCAGAAGCGTCATTAGGTAAAAGATCGCCGGAAGCGCGATTGCCGCCTCGTAGCTCCAGGCGTGCACGCTGATCGCTACCGCGAGCAACGACGTCAGCGCGAACGCCGATACGAGATTCACACGCAGCAGAAGTGGAACGGCAGCTGCGAAGAGCGCCCCGCCCGATAACGTCGCGATCGCGCTTGGAACGCCAAGCTCCATGAGTATACCCGGCAGGCTAACCGCGTTCTGCGCGTTGCGCAGGAAGTCGAGAGCGTACCAGCCGCGAATCTGTTGCACGTACTGAGGTATCCAAGCCCATTCACCTGCGGTTGCCAGCACGCTCAACAAGTACCACAACCCGGCGCATAATCCGACGACCGCCAACGATCGCCATTCGCGCCGCAGGAGCAAGAGAACGACGAATGGCAGTCCGATCGTCGCCTTGTAGAGTAGCGCGCCGATGGCTACGCCGAGGGCGAGTCGCTTATTATGCTTCGCGGCCAGCATCGCAGCAGCTATCAGCAGCAACGCGAACGTCGTGTTCTGGCCGCTGATGGCGGCGATCTTGACGGGGGCCCACGCGAGAGCCGCAATGACGCCGAACCAGCGCGGCATCGAGAAAATATCGGCGAGCAATCCTCCGGCGACGACGCCCAGTGCGAACATGATGGCAACGTTGACGAGATAGCTCGGCAGGAGCGCAACGTGGCCGAACGGCACGAAGAACAGCGCAAACGCCGGCGGATATGCCCATATCACCGTCACTAATCCATGCGCCTTTTCAAATGCAAAATGCGCGGGGCCGAGCAGCGCTCGCGTGCCGGCCGTAGCACCGCCGCCCCAAAAGTCCGCCCAATCCGAAACGTGCAGGTAGCGCAGCACGCCTTGGATTGCGCGAAACGATCCTGCGTAGAAGAACGCGCATCCCCATACGATAAGGCGTCCTCGCGTGGAGCGTAAAGGCAGATCCATCGAGGCCGGAATAGATTTACGGACGGACTATGACGGGCTGGACGATGCTCTCCTGGCCAAATCCGTCGGTGAAGTTCGCTACCACCGTATAACGAGCGGCGACCGTGACCGATGGCGCTTTCAGCGTCACACTCTCGGCGTCGGCGCCGACGTTCACGCCGGTGACTTCCCGCGACTGCGGATCGGTCAGCGCGATGCGCATGCCGTTTCGAGGTGAGAAAATGCGTACGTGAATCGCGCCGCCGCTTTGAACGCTCCGTGTGAGAACCTCAAAGGTGCCGTTATCCGAGTCGTCTGTTGCTCCATCAGGATTGTTGTCGCCCGCAACCGTCTGCGGCGTATCGGCTGCTTTAGCCGCCGCCGTCGCGACCAAAAGTCCGGCGCTCGACTCCGCTGCCGAGCGGCCTTTGGTCACGTGCAACACCACTCGCATCTCCCGCGTGCTGTCCACCGTCGGTACGATAAACTGCGTTGTGCCCTGCGGCGAGAACGGTTTCTGCGCCCAAATCGTACCGTCAGTTCCGACTAGGCGCACGTAACCACTGTCGCCGCTCGCCGCGTACCCGACGTTTACGGCTTGACCGGGCTTTGCGACGACCGGATTTACGGCGATGTCGGCGATGCGAGCGCCGCCGCGCATCTTTGGCGGTACGGCGTTGAGCACGCGAACCTCTTTGGCGCTGCCCAGCGGCCCTTGCATCGTCATCTGCAGCGTGTAGGCGCCGGAGTCGGCCGACGGCGCGAGCGCAATCGGAATCGATCCGGAATGATCCGCCAGCGTGCCGCCGGCTACTCGATGACCGTCCGGCGCCAGAACCTGATACGCGAGGGCGCCAACGCCAAGCGCATCGTATTCGGCCGCAACGGTTGTGCCGGAGAGCGCCATCGGCGGCACCGCGAACGCGGCGATCCGCGGCATCATGCCGGCCAACGCGGTCGCGCCGGCAATCGCCAGCGTTCCGAAAATCAACGCCGCGGCAACGGCGATTGCGAAGATCGAGCGTCGTGGGCGCAGCGGTGGCGCAGCGGCTTCGACGACATAGTGCACGTCCTCACCGGCGATCTCCGCGACCGCGCGCTCGAACGAACCGAAATCCTGCACCCGCACCGGGATCTGCATTGCGATCGCCGAGAACGGCTCGATTTCAAGGAGCCCCGGATGGGCGAGTGCGGCGTTGCCGGTCCGCGTCACGACCCAGGCTCGGCAAACGAGCCGCGCCTGCGACTCATTGACGATCTGCAACGCGTAGGTGGCGATGCCGCGCCGCCGGTCGAAGCTTTCGAGCACGAAGAATGCCGCGACGCCGGATCGCGTCTGCACGGCGGTTCCGCAGCCGAAACGAGGGAACAGGGCAAGTGCCTGCGCCTCGCGCAGCGCAAGCGCTGAGCTCAATCTACCGCCGCCCTCTCACTGAGAGATAACCATTTCCGACGTACTCGACATCGGGATCATCGCTTGTGAGAGAAATGGCGCGATGAACGTGAACGGATACGATACGGTTACGGCAACGACGCAGCCGGGGCCGTTTTCACCGCCACCGGGAGTGCTGGGCGTGCAGGTAGTAAAGTTTGCCGTCGCGGTGATGCTCCCGGCGTTAGTCGCGCCCTCGTTGAGGCTACGGACGTAGGTCTGTAGCGCAGGCGACCCCGCATTACAGTTGTCGATCGGACCGTTGCACGATTGGGAACCGCGCACGATCATCCAACGCGAGCCTTGCCGCGCCAGCTGCGCCACGAACGAGTAGGTGTAGAGGCAG
>JBPYDW010000145.1:0-4294 GCA_051986335.1 Vulcanimicrobiaceae bacterium
CCGTCGCCGGCGGGGTCCAGCGCGACGCAGAAATGGTAGGCGGGATAGACGGAGGCGTAGTCGTGCGCCGACCAGTGCGTATAGATTCGCTCGATGCGGCCGGCCGGCAACTTCGCCGGCCAATCGCGGAGCCGCCAGTGCGGATACGACTCAATACCGTTCTCGTTCGTGGGCATGAAGCAGTATTTTAGCGCCGAGCACACTAAATCATAGCACCCACATGCTCGATCTCTTGAATTGGGCCGGCGATGCCGCGCCAGGACATTCCCGCGACGCCGGCGGCGAGTTGCTGTTGGGCGGTCTGCGTGCGAGCGAGCTCGCGCGGCTCTACGGCACGCCGCTACTCGTTCTCGATCTCGACGTTCTCGACGCGGCGATCGCCGAGTTCGCCGCGGCGAGCGCTCGCCACGGCATCGAGATCGCATACGCCGGGAAAGCGCTGCTGCTCGTCGATTTGGCGCGGCACCTGATACCGACGCCGCTCCAGCTCGACGTGTGCTCGCTGGGCGAGATCGTCACTGCCGAGCGCGCCCGCTTTCCGGCGCAGCGGATGGTGTTGCACGGTAGCGGGAAGCCCGATGAGGAGCTCGACGCGGTTGCCGCCGGACGCGTCGGTACTGTCGTCGCCGACAGCGTCGAGGAACTGCAGCGATTGGCGCAACGCGCGCTGCCGAGCCGCCCCGCTAACGTGCTGATCCGAGTGAACACCGGCATCGAGGCGCACACCCACGCGTTCGTTCGCACCGCCGGCGAGAACACGAAGTTCGGCGTGCCCGAGCGCGACTACGACGCGGCGATCGCCGCGTTGCGAACGTCACCGAATCTGCGCTTTATCGGACTGCACTCGCACATCGGTTCGCAAATCTTCGACGAACGCGCTTTCATTGCCAATACCGGCGCATTGGTCACCATTGCGGCGCGGTTTGCCGCCGGCGGATGCGCAAGCGAACGGCTCGTGGTGGGCGGCGGCTTCGGAGTGAAGGATCGCCCCGAAGGTGCTTCCTCACTACCGATCGCAGCCACCATCGACGCCCTTGCAGCCGAAGCGCAGCGCGCGATACGCGCGACCGGAATTCGCGCGCCGCACATCGGCATCGAGCCCGGTCGCGCGATCGTCGCCCGCGCCGGCACGACGATCTACCGCGTCATGGCGAGCAAACAACAGCAAGAACGCAGGTTTCTCGTCGTTGACGGCAGCTTGGCCGACAATCCCCGTCCGGCGCTTTACGGCGCCTATCATCATCTGACCACGGCGACGCCGCGCAGCGGCCCCGCTACTCTGGCGACGGTGTGCGGCCGCTCCTGCGAGAACGACGAGATGGGCACGGCCCACATTCCGGCAGACGTGCGGTCGGGCGATTTGGTGGCGATGTGCGCGACCGGCGCGTACACCTATAGCATGGCCGGCAACTACAACCGCTTCACCAAGCCGGCCGTCGTTGCGATCCACGGTGGAACGCACCGCCTATTTGCACGGAGGCAGACTCTCGATGACGTTCTTCACGAGGATTGCAATGGGTAGGGTTCTCGCACTATTTCTAGCCTGCACGGTAGCGCTCACGGCGCACTCGTCGCCGGCTCGCGCCGACGCCGACCTTTCGATAACGCGCACGCTGCCCAAGCCCGAAGCCGGCGGCGTACCGTGGAGTGCCGCCGACATCGAACAGTTGCAGACCGATCTCAATAAATTACTCGCCGCGCCCACACTACGCGGCGCCCTCGTCGGCTTGATCGTGCAGGACACCGTTCGCGGCACGGTTCTTTACTCGCTCAATGCCGATCAGGATTTCCAACCTGCCTCGAACTTCAAGCTCATCGTCGGCTCGGCGTCGCTCGACAAGCTCGGGACCGCGTTTCGGTTTCACACCGAAGTTCGCGCCGCCGGAACGATTGCCAACGGAACGCTCACCGGCGACCTTTTCCTAGTTGGTGGCGGCGACGCGCACCTCACCGCCGACGATTTGAACGCCGCGGCCCAAGCTGTGTCGGCAGCCGGCATTACGCACGTCACCGGCTCGGTCATCGGCGATGCGACGCGGTACGACGACCAGCGCTATCCCTACGGTTGGGACTGGGACGACGTTCCATACTATTACGCCGCGCCGGTCAGCGCATTGACCCTCGAAGAGAACGTCTACCACGCGCACATGCAGCCCGGTAACGCGGCCGGCACGCCCGTCCAGCTGACGAAAACAGCGCCGGAAACCAGCGCCTTCAACGTGGTGAATCACCTAACGACCGGCGCGGCAAAGTCCGACGATACCTCAGACATCGTACGCCCGTGGGATCAACCGCGCACCGTCGTTTTGACCGGCAGCTATCCGCTGGGGGCGAAAGTATCCGGCGACCTCATGCCCGCCGTACCCGATGCGCCGGAGTACGCCGTCGACGTATTCGCTCGCGCGCTGGCCGCGCACGGCGTTACCGTCGCGGGCGCGCAACAGCCGCACGGGGGTACCGCTCCAGCGGGCGCGACGCTCGTCTGGTCGCACGACTCCGAGCCAATGACGCAACTGATGGCCGACTTTTGGTGGCCAAGCGACAACTTGATGGGGGAGCTCTTCCTCAAAGAGTTTAGCCTGGCCAACGGTGCGCAACGTGGAAACGACAGCGACGGCGCCAAGGCCGAGCGTAGTTGGCTGCGCTCGATCGGCGTCGATCCTACCACGGTGACGATCGCCGACGGCTCCGGCCTGTCGAACTACGATCGCGTCACGCCGCGCGACCTGCTCCTCATCCTGCAGCACGACTGGAATAGCGCCAACCGCGAAGTGGTGCTCGATTCCTTGCCGGTGGCCGGCGTGGTCGGAACGCTCAAGGGCTCCTACAAAGGAACCCCCGCCGAGTACAACGTCTGGGCTAAGACCGGCTCGATCAACCACGTTCGCACGATCTCAGGATTCTTGCGCACGCGACGGCACGGAGCGGTAACCTTTTCCTTCATGGTGAACAATTGGATGGACGAAGACAACCCCGGCGGGTCGGGGCGGCTTGCCACGCTGCGCGGTAACGTGCTCTCGAGGATCATTACGCAATAGTATGTTAGGCGCTCATTTCGAACGCGAAATCCGCGAACAACCCGACGTTTGGCGCGAGATCGCGCATTCGAACAAGGCCGAGACATTGGCCCGCGCAATCGCCGATCGCGACGTCGTGTTGCTCGGCAGCGGCAGTTCGCTGTTCGTCGCGCAGCTGGGTGCGCTGGCCCTGCGCCGGCGCGGCATCCACGCGCACGCGCTGGCAGCAACCGAGGCGCCCCTCGATCACAACGCGTATCGCAATGCAATCGTCATCGCTTGTTCGCAGAGCGGCGAATCCGGCGATCTGCTCGACGCGCTCGACGTCTTGGCTCCCAAGACGCTGATCGCGCTGACCAACTCGCCCGACTCTCCCCTGGCGAACAGGGCGGATTTAACGATCGATATCGCAGCCGGACAAGAGATCGCGGTACCGGCGAGCAAATCGGTCACGGCGACGGCCGCAATTCTGTTGTGGGCAGCCGGACTGTTGGGCGGTACGCACACTCGCAGCGCGCATACGCTCATCGAAACAGCGGAAGACGTGCGCTCGTGGCTGGATGGTCGCGACGTCGAAGATGTGGTCGAAGCGTCTAAGCGCATTGCGCGGCGGCGCAGCGTCCTGATCATCGCGACCAGCTACGGCGATCCGGTTGCTCGTGAGTTTGCGTTAAAGCTCAAGGAAGCGTCGTACATTCACGCCGAGGGATTCTCAGCCGGCGAGTTTCGCCACGGCAGCGCGGCGATGCTCGACGCATCGTGTGCGGTCATCGGCGTCGTCGATAGGGACTCGCGCAACATCGTGAACCGCCAAATGGTCGACGCGCAGCAAGCCGAAGCACTCTGCTACGTCATCGGCGAGCGGCTGGGCGACTTGCCGCTGCTTGGCCCGGTCGTCGGAACGGCGTTCAACACGCTGGGCTGGCTCGTCGCCGGGCAGATGATCGCCCTCAACGTCGGGCGCGCTCGCTACGTCGAGAGCGATGCCCCGCGGGGCTTGATGAAGGCGCTAATTTAGCCAAGCAGCCGGGGGCCGCAAGGTGCCAAAAAGTGCCGCTTCGCAGGAAAAACTGCCCTTAACCCTACATTAAGACGGTACAAGCGAACGCGTGTCGGACGACACCGGGTCGCTTTTCTTATCTGTCGGCACGAGCCCGCGACGGATATTTGAGAATACGTCTCCGAGGACGCCGACGGAAGAGGAGACAGATATGCTGCGCTCACTTCGCGCGCCCGCGTTCACCTGCATTCTAGCGTTGGTCTTCGGCGCGCAGATC
>JBPYDW010000146.1:0-3996 GCA_051986335.1 Vulcanimicrobiaceae bacterium
AGCAGGGTTATCAGCCGGACCACGCGGGTTGTCCCGACGATGTCGGCGCCGGCCGGCCGCAGCCGTGGATGTGTTACGACAACGCCATCCGGCTGCGCGTCTTTCCGTTTTCAAGCATGGTTAAGATCGGCGACACCCCCAGCGACGTCGAGGAGGGCCGCAACGCCGGAATGTGGACGATAGCCGTCGCCCGCACCGGCAACGAGATCGGTCTATCGCTGGCCGCCTACGACGCGCTGCCCCCAGCGGAGCAAAACTCAAGGCTGGCCCTCGCCCGAAACCGCCTTACCGCCTGCGGCGCCCACTACGTCATCGACAGCGCAGCGGAATGCGAACCGGTCTTAGAAGAAATCCGGCAGCGCTTGCGGGCAGGCGAGCGGCCCTAGCGTCCCCGACTTTCGCAATCGTTTTGTAAACTTCGGAGGCGGCCCCGGCGGATCGCCGAACGGCCCGCCTAGTATGACCGGCACTTTCATGCTGCGATGTTTCATCGCAGCATTGATCGCCGTTGGCCTTGCCTTTGGGCAGGCCGAACGAGGCGTGGCGACGGAGGCAGACTTCTACCGGCTCGTAGCTGTCGAGCCTTCGTCGCCCCCGCCGATCGACGGCCGCGTCGGTGCCACCTGGCTTTCGGGCGCGCACGTCGCACTCAAGTACGACCTCACGTACCGCAAGGGAATCGGCCGCGACACGACCGATGCCTACGTGCTCGTCGATCCGCAGTACATCTACGTCGCCTTTGTCTGCAAGCAGCGCGAGCCGCTGACGGTCACGCAACATACCGACGACGTCGGCGGAGGTGACGACAACGTACGCGTTGCGCTGTGGCCCGGCGGCCGCAACGGCTTCCTCTATACGTTCGTTGCGACGCCGAACGGTACGCACTATCAGAGCTCCAGCGAGAACACGGCCTTCGCGCCGGGCTGGGACTCGAGCGGCCGCGTCATTCCCGGCGGTTACGAAGTTACGATGCGCATTCCGCGAAACGTCCTGCACGGAGACGGCCGCGCTAGCTGGCAACTGCAATTCGACCGTTACGTCGCGCGCAACAATCGCGATCTCGCCTGGGCGTTCGATCCGGCGATGAACGGCACGCTCGATGCCCCCTACGTCGGGCAACTGCAAGGTATCGGCCGAATCGGTTCGCAGGCGGCAGCCCGTCCGCTGCCGCGGATCGGCGTCTACGCGCTCGCTCAAGCCGGAGCCCCGTCGGCCGGGGGCAACGCATCGCGAGCCGGATTGGATTTCTCGATTCCCATCACCGGATCGTCGGCGTTCTTCGGCACCGTGCATCCGGATTATTCCGACGTCGAAGTCGATCAGCAGTCGATTTCGCCGACGATATTCGCGCGACGCTACAACGAAGTGCGCCCGTTCTTTACCCAATCGGCCAACTTCTTCAGCTCCACCGAGCTATACACGCCGTCGATTCCGACGCCGCGCGCCGGCTATGCCGTTGACGGCAACACCGCCGGGTTTCGTTACGCCGCCTTCAATGCGCTCGGCAACGACGGTCGCGACGACAACGCGGAGACCTTTGGCTATACCACGAACGATCAGCGCTGGTCGGCTCGGGTGCAACGCGTCGCGGTCACCTATCCCGGGCTCGACGACGTAACGCAGTCGACCTATCTTTCCTACAGCGACACGAAGCATTGGGACGTCTCAGGTTTCTTCGACGCGGAACGCGGCACCCAGATCAGCGATCCGTCGCAGAGCGACTACGCTTCGGGATCGATCGCCTGGCACGATCCGCAGTCGTCGGCCGGCGTGAGTCTCTTCCGCATCGGCGGCCAGTTTGCACCGGTCGACGGCTACGTTTCCTACAATGGCACGGCCGGGTATTCGACGTATGCGAACCACATCTGGAGATATTCGTCGTCCTCACCGTTGCAATCGATCTGGGTCGGCGGCTCTCTCAACGTTTCCCACGCCCCCGACGGCTCGCTCAACCTCGGCAGCCACGGCGTATCGACCGACATCACGACGCGCAACAACAATACGCTCGGGCTCTCGTCCGGCTCGCTTTACGTCGCTCAGCCGGGACACGGTTTGGTGCCGTTCAATCAGAACTCGCTGGGGTATTACAACAACGCCGACCCGAACAAAGGCTTTGGTATCACCTACACGGCGGGAGCGATCTTTGACGGCTACGCGCAGGACCTCGACGTCGGCGCCTACGCTCAGCTCTTCCGCGGCGGCTCCGTTTCGATCGAGCGCTACGCGACCGATTTCAACTCGCCCTTGGCCTTGCGCCAGTTAGAGAAACTCGAGCGCATCTCGTTCATGTATCAAGCCGGCAGGTTCGACGCGTTCTCGATTGGCTTGCGAACGATTGCCGGCGCGCCGGCCGGCTTCGGCCCACAACCGCAGTCGCGCGGAACCAATCTCAGCTTCTCGTATGGGCAGCACCGCCCGTACGCGAATCTCTTCGTCGTCTATGGCGATCCGAACGCGCTCTCAACCGCTCAGTCGTTCGTTGTCAAGCTGGTTCGCTTTATTGGAGCTGGCCAAGGCACGTAACCCGATCGCGGCCCTGCTCGCGCTGCTCGCGCTGCTCGTCGCGACGCTGCCGGCGCCGGCGCCGGCCGCGGTGCAGCAGCCCGCCTACCGCCGCGCCGACCTTCCGGTCGAGGTTCGCGTCCGCGATCTGCTGGCGCGAATGACGGTTGCCGAGAAGGCGCGACAGCTCGACATGTACGCCGGCGTCCCCGACTTGGTCGACAAATCCGCCGGCAAGACGCACGCTGCGAGCGACGCCGCTTTTCGCCCGGATCGAGCTGCGGCGCTGTGGGGGAATCTCGGCGTAGGCAGCATTCACGATCTTTATCCGCAACCGCAACTCGCCAACGACATTCAACGCTGGGTCATCGCCCATTCGCGCTTGGGAATACCGGCGCTCTTCATCGAGGAAGGGCTGCACGGCTTTAGCGGTGGCACCGTCTTTCCGGCACCGATCGGTCTGTCGGCCACGTGGGATCGGGCAATGGCCCGCGATACGGGTGCAGCAATCGCTTCCGAAACGCGCGTGACCGGCGTCGACATGATCCTGGCGCCGGTCCTGGATTTGGCGCGCGATCCTCGTTGGGGGCGGGTCGAAGAAGATTTTGGCGAGGATCCCTACCTTACCGGCCAACTCGGATTGGCATACGTAAGCGGCGCACAGGGCAACTCACTGCGCAGCGACCTGTCGGTGGTCGCCGAACCGAAGCACTTTGCCGCCCACGGCTCGCCGGAGAGCGGCCTGAATACGTCGCCGGTGCACATTGGCGAGCGCGAGCTGCGCACGATCATGCTCAAATCCTTCGAACCGGCAATTCGCCAGGGCCATGCCATGGGCGTCATGGCCGCGTATCACGAGATCGACGGCATCCCCATCACCGCCGATCCGTTCTTGCTACTGCACATCCTGCGCACAGAGTGGGGCTTTCGCGGTTTCGTGCTTTCCGACTTGGGCGCGATTCGCCAGCTCTACGATATTCACGACGTGGCCGCCACGCCGAAAGACGCCGTATGCCTGGCGCTGCGCTCCGGGGTGGACATGCAGTTCTACGATTTCGACCACGCAACGTACCAAAACGCGATCGTCTCCTGCGTGCGCGATGGAACGGTGCCGATGGCCGCGCTCGACCGTGCGGCCGGCGCGGTGCTGCGCGTCAAGTTCCTGCTCGGGCTGTTCGATCGACCGTTCGTCGATCCGTCGCTGGCCGCCGGCGAGCGCCGCAGTTCCGCCCACCTCGCGTTGTCGCTAGCGTCGGCCCGTGAATCGATGACCTTGCTCAAGAACGACGGCCACCTTCTACCGCTTCCGAAAACGTTGCGCAGAATTGCGGTGATTGGGCCCAACGCGGCCGTTGCACGCTACGGCGACTACGCCGACCCGACCAGTGGCATGCGCGTCAGCATCCTCGACGGCGTGCGACAGGCCGTTCCCAACGCGGCGATTTCGTTTGCCGATGGCCACGATGTGCCGGCGGCCGTTGCGGCTGCGCGAGG
>JBPYDW010000147.1:0-5941 GCA_051986335.1 Vulcanimicrobiaceae bacterium
ACGTTCTGTGCTTTCTTCCGGCCGGAAAAGCATGGCGAAGGATATACCATGTCGCACGACCAGGTGTTGGCTCGCGTCAAATACGCGGCCGACCAGGGTGCGACGCAGATGATGATCCAGGGTGGCGTCAATCCGGAGCTGCGCATCGAATGGTTCGAAGAACTCTTCCGCCGCGTGCGCACGGAATTTCCCAACGTCGACATCCACTCGCTCTCGGTTTCCGAAGTAGTTGGGCTGGCGCACGTTGAGAACTTGCCGATCCGCGAGGTGCTGGTGCGCTTGCGCGCTGCCGGCATGAAATCGCTGCCGGGAGCCGGCGCCGAGATATTGGTGGAACGCGTGCGCAAGCGCATATCGGCGCGCAAGGTCGTGCCCGATGAGTGGCTCGGCGTGATGCGCGAGGCCCAGTTGTTGGGGATGCCGACGACGGCGACGATGATGTTCGGTTCGATTGAGACCGACGACGAGCGAATCGAGCATCTGCACGTGCTGCGCCAACTGCAAGACGAGACCGGCGGCTTCACCGCTTTCATTCCCTGGTACTATGTGCCGTTCAAGACGCCGTTGCGCGGGAAAGAGGCGACGGGGCTGGATTACTTGCGGATGTTGGCGATCTCGCGCTTATACCTCGACAACTTCGCTCATCTACAAGCCTCCTGGCTCACGCCCGGCCTGAAGATGGGGCAGTTGGCGCTCTTCTACGGCTGCGACGACATGGGCGGTACGATCATCGAGGAGCAGGTCGTCCACGACGCCGGGTCCACCAACGAAGCGTCGCGCCGCGACTTGGAGAACATGATCATCGGCGCCGGCTTTACGCCGTTGATTCGCGACACGTACTGGAACCTGCGCTCCGACGTCGCCTTAGCCACCGCCGGGTAGACCGGGGCTAATCTCGCAGGCCGGTGCGTTGTCCGGTGGCGAGGATCGCTTCCATGCACCCGTCGTCGTCGAACAGCGCGCGCAGTTCAATGGCGGTGCCGAGCGTGACCAGGCGCACTGTAGTGCCGCTCGCCAATTCCTCGAGGCCATGTTTGCCGTGCGATGCCAGCGCTTGGCGAATTTCTGCGCTGCTTCGCGTAGCTGCCGCATTTTCGTACGCGGTCTCGATCTCGCCGCGTTCGCGAACCGCATAGATCGCGATCGGCACGTCGATGTGCTCGATCGCGGAGAGTAGCTGCACCGTCTGCGCCTGCGCGCGGCGCCGCGCGGTAACGTCGCGCCCGACGAGCAGCCAGTGACGATGCTCGCCGGCCTCATCGAAGATCGGTCCGCCGACAAACTCCACCCAAACGTGTTCGCCGTTCTTGCGGCGGATGAGCAGCTCGTGGGCGACGGCGAACATCTGCTCCGCGCCTTCGGCGATGTGCTCCTTGACGCGTTCGTCGGTCCGCGGACCGAAGAAGATCGTGTACGGTTTGCCGACGATCTCTTCGCTCGAGTATCCGATGAACTCCAACAGCGCCGGGTTGAGATATTCGATGAACGGGCCGCCTTGCGAGGGCGGCGTAACGTCGGCGATGAGATAAAGCTCGCCGGACTGTTCGATCGCTTGCGAGAGCATCTTGATCTGAGCGTGCTGCTCGTGCTGCACGGTAAAGTCGCGCAAGCTTACCGCCCATGACGCGGAATTCTCCGCATCGCCGGGCAGCGGGTAGGCATACATGCGAACCCACAGCTGCCGGCCGTCGGGCCGGCACAACCGAAACTCGGTGTCGAGAACGGATTCCTCGGCGGCGGCTTGCACGCGCAGGTCGTCAATGCGCCGGCGATCGTCCGCGAGGATGAGGTCCCACAAGCTTTCGCCGTCCAGGCTGGGGAAATCGACTCCGATCAGCCGGCAGAACGACGCGTTCGCGTAAACGATAGCGGAGTGCGGACGAATGTCTTCGTAGATTGAAACGCCGACGGCAGAACCGTCAACCGCGCTGGAAAGGAGTTCCGCGCGCGAAGAGAAGCGCACGGCTTTACTAGCCGGCGCTGCAAATTGTGGCTGCACCCAGAACTTCCTTTCCACCCTGATTCAACAACGCAACGAGCTGGCCCGGAGTTACCGCGCGCTCGGGCTTATCAAAGCGAAGGTGCAGTTTTCCGTCTGCGACCCTAGTCGCAATTGCGGGCGCGGGAGTGGCACGGTAGCGCACCATCGCGCGAATTGGAACCGGTCCGTTAGCAAAGTACTCGGGCCGAATGAGACTTACGTCGGACGCAACGAGCTCGTTCGACAGGAGCTCCTCCTGGAATCCGATGACGATTGTGTTGGTCGACGCGTCGATGCGCGTAACGTAACGTGCCGCCCCGCTAGCGGGAACGCCCTGCCGCTGCCCTACCGTGTAATTCGCAATTCCGTTGTGTGTGCCGACGATCTCCCCGGCGGTCGTACGCACGTCGCCGCTGCGATGGATCCCCGGGCGCATGCGCTCGAGAAGCTCGCGATAATCGCCGCCCTCGACGAAGCAGATGTCTTGCGATTCGGTCTTGTCGTGCACCGGCAAGCCCATTCGCAGTGCGTGCGCTCGCGTCGTAGTCTTATCGAGCGTCCCCAGTGGAAGCAGGAGCGTGGCGAGCTGATCGGGCGTCAGCTGCGCCAGCGTGTAGGCCTGGTCCTTAGCGTGCGGGACGCGGTAGAGGTGGGGTCCGTCGGCGCCCTGTTCCAGGCGCGCGTAGTGGCCGGTGGCGACAAACGTCGCGCCCACGCGATCGGCGTAGTCGCGCAGCGTACCCAGCTTCACGAAGTTATTACACGCCACGCACGGATTCGGCGTTCGTCCGTTGGCGTATTCGTCGACAAACTTGGCAATCACGTTGCGGCGAAACGTCTCTTCGAAGTTCAGGACGTAGTGAGGGATGCCGAGCACGGCCGCACTGCGCCGCGCATCGTCGAAATCGTCGACGCCGCAGCAGCTCTTGGCGTGCGGTGCCGTCGTCGGCGCATACATCCGCATCGTGATGCCGACGACGTCGTAGCCGGCTTCAACCAGCAACCCGGCCGCAACCGCGGAATCGACGCCGCCGCTCATCGCGGCGATTACTCGTGCTTTCGACATCGTTTCTAGTGGACAGGATAACAGGGTGACGGGGCTAACAGAAGCCCCAAATGCCAGGGTTGGGAGAGCGTTTTCGCGACGCGCGGGAGGCCCGCGGCCTAACGGTTTCGGACGTTGCCGAGCAAATTCGCATTCGCTCGGTCTACCTCGCCGCAATCGAAGAAGAGAATTGGCAGTCCATCGGTGCGCCCGTCTACGCGCGCGGGTTCCTGCGCACCTACGCGCGGTTTCTCGGCCTCGATCCGGAAGAGGCGGTGAGCGAGTTCAACCAGCGCTCCGGCGCTCGAATGCCTCCCGGCACGCCTCCCTTGCCAAGTTCACGCCACGAACTTCCCGGCGCCACCGGGTACGAGCCCACCGTCACGCAAGGAAGCCGCAGCTTGCTTCCTTTTATCTACATTGCCAGCGCCGTAGCCGTCCTGCTCATCGCCTATGTCGTCTACAACGCCCTTACTTATCATCAGGGTGCGCCGCTGGCTGCAGCCTCCCCGTCGCCCTCGCGGATCACAAGTGCCGTGGCCGTGGTGGTCCCCACCCCGGCGCCGCGCCTGAACACCTTATCGCTCAACGTCACCGCGCCGACGTGGATGCGAGTCACCGTTGACGGCAATGTTAGTATTGAGGGAACGTTCCCGGCCGGCACGACCAAGACGTTCCACGGAAAGACGGCGCTCGTGCGCCTGGGAAACGCGGGCGGTGTCGAGATCACCGTTGACGGCAAGCCCGTTGCCCCGCTCGGCAAAATGGGCGACGTCGTGGAACGCAGCTTCGCACTGTAGGAGAGCCCTGTGGCGAGCGAGTTTTCGTTCGATGTCGTATCGCGTATTGACGGCCAAGAATTGGATAATGCGCTGAACCAGGCCCGCAAAGAGATTGCCGGGCGGTTCGATTTTAAGAACACGAAGACGTCGATCGAAAGTGACGGAAAGACGATCACCTTGATTTCGGACGACGAGCTAAAGATGAAGAACGTCGTCGATATCGTGCAGAGCAAGGCGATAAAACGGGGCATCGACATCAAGGCGTTCGATTTGGGCAAACCGGAACCGGCCGGCGGTAACACTATCCGCCAGGTCGTGACGCTGCGCACCGGCATCGCGAAAGACAGGGCCAAGGCGCTAACGGAAAAAATCAAATCGCTCAAGCTCAAAGTTAACGCCCAGATTCAGGACGAGCAGATTCGCATCTCCGCGAAGAGCAAGGACGATCTGCAAAAGGTCCAGCAGGCGCTGCGCGCGATGGACTTCGAGCTTCCGCTGCAATTCGTTAACTACCGGTAGATGCGAGCCAAACGCGTCTCGTTCGTGAGCCTCGGATGCGCCAAGAATTTGGTCGATACCGAGGTGATGATCGCCAAACTTGCGTCAGCGGGCTGGGAGCTGGTCGACGACGCGGAGCAGGCGGACACGACGATCGTCAACACGTGCGCCTTCATCGATCCGGCCAAGGCAGAATCCACCGAAGCGATTCTCGATCTTGCGCAGCGCAAGCGCCGCGATCAGCAGCTGGTCGTTGCCGGCTGCTTGGCGCAGCGCTACGGCGAACAGCTGCAAGCGCTCATTCCCGAGATCGACGGCGTCGTCGGTACCGGAGCGTATGCCTCGATCGTCGAGCTGCTCAACGACGTAGAAGCCGGACGCCGGCCCGTCCGGCTCGAGTTTGGGACCGAGCCAGAGCACGATTTTCTACCGCGTTTGATCACAACGCCGCGGGCGACGGCGTATCTTAAGGTAGCGGAGGGTTGCGATCACCCATGCACCTTCTGCATTATCCCGGCGCTGCGCGGATCGTTCCGTAGCCGCAGCCGGGAATCGCTGGTGAAGGAAGCGCGTGCCCTTGCAGCCGCCGGCAGCAAAGAGTTGATCCTGATCGCGCAGGATACGTCGATGTACGGTCGCGACCGCGGTATGCGGCGCGGCGGCCTGGCGCAACTGCTGAACGATCTGCACGACATCGAAGGCATCGAATGGATTCGACTGCTCTATCTGTATCCGGCAACGGTTGACAGCGAGCTGATCGATGCCGTCGCGGACCTGCCGAAGATATGTAAGTATATGGATATGCCGTTGCAGCACGCGCACCCCGAGGTGCTGCGCACGATGCAGCGCCCGAGCAACGGCGAGCGCTATCTTGAGATCATCGATGAATTCCGGCGCCGGATTCCGGCAATCACGATGCGATCGACCTTTATCGTTGGTTTCCCAGGTGAGACTCAGGCGCACGTGGACTATTTGGAGCAGTGGATTGGGCGGGCGGAACTCGACCGGGTCGGCTTCTTCGAGTACAGCGCGGAGGAGGGAACCCCGTCCGCGCAGCTTCCGCACCAGATCTCCGCACGCGAACGCCGGCGCAGGCTCATCCGCCTGCGGGAGGCACAGCGGCGCGCCTCGGAGCGCGCGCGTTCGAAGCGCCTCGGTTCGAGTGTGGACGTGTTGGTTGAAGAGCGGCGCGCGCTGGCGACCAACGATCCGTTGCGGCAGTCGCTTGGCGCCCGCAACGTTTGGTACGGTCGCTCTCAGGGTGAGGCGCCGGGTGTTGACGGCGGCATCTACTTTTCCGGCGACGCGCGGATTGGAGAATTCTCGCGCGTTACGCTCGACGGGCACGGGCCGTTCGATTTCTTCGGTCATATCAGCGTAGAGGAGCTCGCAGTTGGGTAAGCACATCGGTCCCGACCCCGAACCGGGCGGAATGTCGATCGCGTGGCGGTTCGTCGTTCTGGTGGCACTGTTGGTTGCGGTGGGAGCGTCGATCGTCGTCGCGTTCTCCTTCGCCCAGAAGAAAAATCCGGTCGCCGTCATTCTCGAGCCCTTCGTGCAGACGCCGCAGCAGGTTTTCGGTAAGAACAATCTCGTGGTGCTGGTGGTCGGCTTAGACTACGACTACGACAACAA